>SKYZ01000274.1 GCA_007127625.1 Aquisalimonas sp.
ATGGCATGACCGAAGTGCAGATGCCGGACGAACAGATCCGGGGCCGTTGGGCCAGTGACATTGTTGCGGAGTTGCCGCGGCGGATCAGCCATGCCCCGCTGGCCTGGGCTGAAAGCACCCCATCGGCCACGGCCGTTGTCGATGGTGACGTGGTCTGGACCTATGCGGATCTCGCCGAGGCGGTGGGTGAGATGCGCGAGCGCCTCGCGGCGGCCGGCGTACGGCCCGGCGATCGCATCATGGTCCTGAACGAGAATTGCCGGGCCCTGGTGGCGACGATTCTCGCGGCCAGCGAGTTGGACGTCTGGTGCGCCGTGGTCAGTGCCCGCCTGTCCGCCGCCGAGATCGAGACCATTGCCGGAAGCTGTCAGCCGCGGTTGATGGTGTTCACCACCGGTGGATCGCCGGATGCCGCCGGTCCCCTGGCAGATGGCTATGGAGCCGAACGCGTGAACTCCCCGCGCCTGGGTGAGATCGCCCTCGGGCCGCTGCAGGAGCACGTACAACCGGAGTCGGTGCATGACGATGGTGCCGAGCAGGTGGCCACGCTGATCTATACCTCGGGAACCACCGGTACCCCCAAGGGCGTGATGCTCACCCACCGCAACATGCTGTTCGTCGCCGCCATCTCCGGTGGCCTGCGCGATCTGCAGTCGGCGGACCGTGTCTACGGTGTGCTCCCGATTTCCCATGTATTCGGGCTGTCCAGCATGTTCCTGGGCACCCTGTTCGCCGGCGCCACGCTGCAGCTCAGTGCCCGTTTCGATCCTGCGGCCCTGGCGAAGGCGCTCGGCAGCGACGGCCTGACGGTGCTGCAGGGCGTTCCGGCCATGTTCCAGCGTCTGCTGGAGTACCTGAACACCAAGGGCCTGGCGCTGCAGGCCCCGAAGCTGCGTTACATGTCCGTCGGCGGCGCGCCGCTGGACCCGGCGGTGAAGGAGCGCATCGAGCACGCCTTCGGCCTCAAGCTGCATAACGGCTACGGGCTCACTGAATCGTCGCCCACCATCTCGCAGACACGCCTCACCGACCCGCTGGACAACACCTCCTGCGGTCCGGTGCTGCCGCTGCTGTCCTACCGGCTGCAGGGCGACGATGGCAAACCGGTTGCCGAAGGCGGTGTCGGCGAGCTGTGGGTGCGCGGGCCGACGGTGATGAAGGGGTACTACCGGCGTCCGGAGGCCACCGCCGAGGTCATCGACGAGAACGGTTGGCTGAACACCGGCGACATGGCCTGCATCGACGAGCGCGGCAACCTGCACATCGTCGGCCGCACCAAGGAGTTGATCATCCGCTCCGGTTTCAACGTTTATCCGCCGGACGTGGAAGCGGTGCTTACCGCGCACCCGGAGGTGACCCTGTCGGCGGTGGTGGGCCGGCCAGTGGAAGGCAACGAGGAAGTCGTCGCCTACGTCCAGCTGGCTCCGGACAGCACGGCCACCGCGGAGGATATCCGCGCCTTCGCCGCCGAGCGTCTGGCCCCGTACAAGCGGCCGTCGGAAGTGGTGCTGATGGAAGCGCTGCCGGCAACGCCCACGGGCAAAATCCTCAAGGGCAAGCTCAACGACATGATCGCCGCCGGCCAGGTCTGAGCCAGGCCGGGGACTCAGGGGGGAACGGCAGTGACCGACGAACACGGGCACGAGACTGCGGCAGGCTTTCACGGCCTGGTGGGGCACCAGCTCACGCGCTGGGAGCAGGATTTCGCCGAACTGCAACTGGATGTGCAGCCCAAGCACCTGAACCGGGGTGGCGTACTGCACGGCGGTGTACTCTCCACGCTGATCGATGCGGTCTGCGGTTTCGCCGGCTGCTACACCGACGATCCCAACGAGAAACGCGGCTGCATCACGCTGTCGCTGACGGTCAGCTTCACGGGGCAGGTGAATGGCGGCACCATCCGCGCCGTCGGGCGCCGGCGGGCCGGGGGACGGCGCATCTATACCGCCACTGGCGAAGTCTATGATGAACAGGGCGAACTGATCGCCTTGGGTGAGGGTACCTTCCGTCTGCGTTCGCGCCCGGCAGAGTCCGGCGACGACTAGTCCGCTCGTTCAATTTCCGGGTGACAGACAAGTCATCTTCGGGCATGGTGCTTCGGAGTCAGGGACGCACGATACCGCCATGCCTTTCCTTGAAACAGCAGCCGTACAGTTGCACTACCGCGGCGAACTCCGGGGTGGAACCCCCGTGCTGTTTCTCCACGGCAATCTGGGCTGCGGTGACTGGATCGATCTGGTCGCCCGACGCCTCGCCGGCGACCTCGGACTGATCGCGCCGGACTGGCGCGGTTGCGGTGACTCCGACAAGCCCGTGCCGGAACAGGATTTCGCCAACTACTCCATGGCCGTCCACGCCGATGACATGCTTGGCCTGCTGGACGGCCTGGGTATCGATCACTGTCATCTGCTGACCCACTCTACCGGCGACCTCATTGCCACCCACATGCTTCTCCGTGCGCCGGAGCGCTTTGGTCGCGTGCTGAGTATCTCGCCGGTTGGCCCCATGGGGCTTGCGTTTACGGAGGCGCAGCTACAGGGTTTCGGGATCATGCGCGACAATCCGGAAGTCGCCCGCGCAGGGCTCGCCACGGCGGTACCGACCCTGTTCGACATCGGCAGCCTGGCACCTGGCCGTGCCCCCGCCTTTGCCGACTCCGCGACCCGGGAGCAGCGCGAGCTGTTTGAACATCTGCTGGCCCGCACACGGGTGCTCAGTGATGGCATCTGGGTCGGCACGCCGTACCACCTGGATCGTACCTGGCGTGACGGCGGACTGCGTCAGCGCCAGGAAGACTTCGCCCACCCGCGCCGTATCCTGTGGGGCAGCGAGGATGCCTGGATTCCCCGCGCCGACGTGGAAGAGATGGCGGACCGTATGCCACGGTGCGAGCTGGAGGTGGTGGAGGGTATCGGCCACTCCCTGAACGTGGAAGCACCCGATCTCTGCGCCCGGGCGGTGGAAGAGTTCCTGAGAACAACCTGATCGAGGAGACGATCATGCGCCAACTGAACCACGTATCCCGTTATCCCGCGCTTGCCGCTGTGCTTGCTGCGGCGGGCCTGCTGGTGGCGTGCCAGACGGCGCCCGGCCCCGAGCGCAGCTTCGAGGTCACCGACATGGAGACGCCCCGGGTGGAGCCCGGGGAGACCAAGGAGAGTTTCTGGAAAGAGCGGGTGGTGTATCCCTTCCCGGTGGAGTACGCCACGGTGGCGGACGATCGCGGGATGGAATACGAGTTCGCCTACATGGACGAGTACCGGGGCGACGATCCGGACGAGGCGCCGGTGCTGGTGCTGGTCCATGGCAAGGGGGCCAGCGCAGGGGGTTTCTCGCTGCTGATGCGCGACGCCCTGGAGGCCGGCATGCGGGTGATCGCCTTTGATCTGCCGCACTACGGCAAGTCCATCCACGGCAACCTGGATCCGGAGACCTACACCCGCACCCTGCAGGATACCCGCGAAGCCGGTCGCGAACTGCTCACGGATCACCTTGGCGTGGATTCCGCCGTGTTCATGGGTCACTCCATGGGCGGTCAGTGGGCGACCGGGTATGCCCTGGAATGGCCCGAGGACGTGGACAAACTGATCCTCAAGGCCCCGGCTGGCCTCGAAGAGTATCCGCGCAACCTCAGCCTGCCCGGTGGTGAGTTGCCATGGATGGATCCTGCGTACAAGCGGGACTTCGAACAGTGGAAGGCCGTATGGGAACCCCTTGGCCGGCTGGAACAGGAGCGGGCGCAGACCGAGCAGCAGATCCGCGATTTCTACTACTTCCAGGAGCGTGATCCGGAGACCGGCGAGACGCGCCGTGCGAACATCGGGTTCTTTCTCCAGGACAGTGATGATGCCCGGTTTCTCACCGAAACCCGGGTGGGGATGATCGACGGCCCCGAGGATGAGTACGAGGCCTGGATCATCGCCTTCGTCCGGGATATCTACACCATGGGCATCGAGGTCAACCGGGAGGACGAGAACAGCCTGGTGAAGCGGCTCGGCGAACTCGACATGCCGGTTTTCCTCGCCCTGGGTGAACAGGATCCGCTGATCCCCACCACCGCTGCCAGTGGCAACGAGGACATGCGCTGGGACGTGGTGCGCCCGGCCCATGAGCGCCTGTCCGAGCAGGGCCCGGAACCGGTGGTGAAGTTCTATGACCAGGCCGCCCACTTCATTCACGTGGACATGCCCGAGGCATTCAACGACGACGTGATCCGCTTCGTGTACGGCAACCGGATCAGCGGTACCGAAGATCCGGCCAACTACCGCGAACCGGCGGTTCAACTCCCCGAAGAGGTCGAGGCGTTTCTCGAGAGTGACCGGGAAGCCGTGCTCAGCGGCGACATGGATGCCATCATGGCCCACTACCACCCGGATTACCGGGATCAGGGGCGTGACCGTTCCGGCCAGCGCCGGATGCTTTCCCAGGTGGTGCCGGTCCTGAGCCGGTACGAGGTGCACCTCACGGGCTTCGAGCGCGATGGTGACAGGGCCGTCATCGAAGGCGTGGTGCGCACCAACTTCGGCAGCCAGCCGCTTCCCGAGGGCGCCATGATCATTCAGGAGGATGGTGAATGGTTGTGGTACGGCAACCAGCGCTGAGTCCAATGCGCCGGTACCCGTTGCGGGTGCCGGCATTCCTGTCGCGGAAGAGCCCGGGGGAGCCTGAATGAGCACTGACATTGCGCAGGAAACCATCAACGGTCTGATCGTCGAGCGTGCCGGTGATTCCGGGCCGGCGATGCTGTTCGTCCATGGCTCCAGCGGTGGTTCCTGGTACTGGCACGGGTTCATGAGCTACTTCGCCGACCGGGGATTCCGGAGCTATGCGGTGAACCTCCGTGGGCACGGTCCGAATCCGCCGCTGCCGGATCTCGGCAAACTCTCCCTGCGGGATTACGTGGAGGACGTGCGCGGCGTGGTGGATGCCCTGGGGGAGGTGATTCTGGTCGGTCATTCCATGGGGGGCGCCATCGCCCAGGTGATCGCCCAGGACATGCCTCTGAAGGCGGCGGTGTTCGCATCCTCGGCGCCGGTGGCCGGCGTCAAGTTCCAGAACCCGCCCATGAATCTCTGGTTTGCCCTGCACGGCATCAAGTCCATCCCGGCCATGCTGCGCAAGAAGGCCATCAAACCCGGCTACCGGGTGGCGGCGTCGTCGTTGTTCAACTGCTTCGAGAAGGAGCAGCGAAAGGAGCTTTGGCAGCAGCTGCAGCCGGAGTCCGCGACGGTGGCAGTGGAGGTGCTCCGCGGTACCATCGACGCGGATCTGAGTCAGGTGCGCTTCCCCATGCTCTGCATGGTAGGGACGGAAGACCGCACCACCATCCCCGCCATGGTGAAGGAGATCGCCGAGTATCACGGCACGGCCTACCAGGAGCTGCCGGAGCATGGCCACATGTTCATGATCGAGCCGGGCTGGGAGGCGTGCGCGCAGGTGCTCGAGCGCTGGCTGGCGGAGCA
>SKYZ01000073.1 GCA_007127625.1 Aquisalimonas sp.
CGGTTCCCGGCAGGCTCACCCTGGCAAGGTGCGCGCTGAGCAACTCCCGGCCGTCCGCCACCACCAGCTCCAGCGCCCGCCGACGGGTGCGCACCGTATTCAGTGCCAGGGATATTCGCGAGAGCTCGCGCAACCGCCCCGCGTGGATCTGGGCGCGGGCCAGGGCCTGCTGCAGGTCCAGTTCAAACTGAAAACGCTCGGAGACATCCATCACCAGCGCCAGCAGGCTGTGTGCATGGCCCTCGTCATCCCGGGTCAGCGACAGAGAGACCATGGCCATGAACCTGCGCCCATGGCGATCCTCCAGCTCGACCTGCACCTCGTGGCTCCCATTGCGCATCAGCGGTTCGATCAATTTCCGGCGCAGGGACACGTAATCGGGTCCCGGGCGCAGCCGCCGCAGCGGCTGGCCGATCATTTCAGTACTGGTGTAACCGAACAGTCGCTCTGCGCCGTGATTCCACGAGGAGATGTTACCGGCAAGATCGGCGGCGATCACCGCGTCGTGAATCTGATCCAGGATCTGCCCCTGGAACAACAGTTGATCGCGAATCCGCTTGGTTTCCGTGATATCCCGGAAATGCACCGCAAGCCCCTCCTGGACAGGGTCGATCCGCAGCTCCATCCAGCGCTCGAAGAACGGGTCCAGCACCTCCGTGCGCTCCGGCTGCCCGGTCGCCAGCACGCGCTCGTAGACCGGTGCGTAGACCTCCCGGCTCTCCGGGAACACGTTCCACAAGAGCTTGCCGACCAGGTACCCCGCGTCGATTCCCGTCTGATCGGCGGTGGCGCGATTGACATAGGTGACGCGCAGATCGCGATCAAGGGTGAAAAAACCATCCGAGAGGGAATTCAGCGTTTCCTCGAGACGCCGTGCCGTCGCCTGGCGCTGGCGCTCCGCGGCCTGGCGCTCTTCGACTTCGCGCTGCAGTGCCCGGGCCTGAACGGCGGCACTCATGGCCCGGGCGCGGGCCACCAGGGACAGGCGCATCACCAACAGGGTTGCCAGTGCAAATCCGACGCCGCCCAGCAGCACGGCATCGGCATCATACGCCTGTCTGCGCGACATCATTGACGTCCCCGGCCAGGCCGCCAGCTCCCAGTGGGCGCCGGCAATATCGACACTCCGCTGCGCACGGTACGCGCCACCGTCCGTCGGCAGCGGACCGAACAGAGCGTCACCCCCCGCGCCCACCACCTGGTAGACGAATCCCGGCTCGACTCCGGACTGCGCCCGGCGAAACAGGTTCCCTAGACGTCGCACGGACACCAGGACACCGTCGCTCCGCCCATCGCGTTGAAACGCCGTGATCATGTAGACGTACGCCGGCCCATGCTCATCACGCACGGCGGGCGAGAAACGGGTTCCGCCCTCCTGACGCACGCTCTCGATGACGGGGGCGATCGCCGGATGTCCGGGAAGTTCTTCAGTCTGCAGCGCGGCAACCCGGAGCTCGCCCTCCTGCCACCGCACGCGCAGGTCAGGCTCCAGGATCGCCATACCCTCCAGGCCACCGAAGTCACTGACATAGGCACGGGCATCCTGGCGCCACTCCGGTTCCGAGAGGCCACCGCGGTGCTCCCAGCGCTGCGCCATGCGCTCCAGCGCCTGGATTCGCAGGCGCAGGTCATCCAGGATGTACTGCTGGAATCGATCCGCCGCCCGCTCTGAGCGTTCCTGCCACAGCTCACGCTGTCCTTCGGCGACCACCTGCCACAACGCCAGGGACCCCGTGAGCACCACGGCAAACATGGCCAGCGGACCGACCAGGCTCACTGTCGCGCCGGGGCGTTCCGTCTCCGCGACGGTAAAGGGCCCCGACCAGGCCAGCACCGCCAGCAGGGCCATTGCCGCTGCGGCCTCCGGGGCACCGATCCACGCCAGCGCCGCGGCGATCAGGGCGCCACCCACCGCCGCGGAACGCCACAACCGGCGCCCCCCGAACCGGACCACGTGCAGCAACAGCATCATGGCACCGATGCCGGTGACCACCACGGCGACCTGGTCCGCGACACCGCCGGAGCCACCGATCAGCAGCAGCAAGGACAGGAGCAGTGCAATCACCCCGGAGGCGAGGGCGAGGCCCGGGCGATCACAGACCCCGGCGATGAAGCCACTGCCAACCAGCAGCAGACCGACTCCCACCGCGGGACTCAGGCCCATCAAGCGGGAGTCCAGCACCGAGGCACCCGGCAGACCCGGGGAGACCATGCCGGCCACCAGGATCATGGCGCCATAGGCGATCAGGGCGGCGGCAAGCAGCAGGCGGTAGGTTGTCCAGTCCGAAGATGGCATGCCGCCCCCTGCTTGTAGAGGGATTACCAGAGTGCCTCGAGTTCTTCCGACAGCAACTGATAGTCCATGGCACCACGACTGCGTGGCGCGTAGTGAATGATGGCAGCGCCCGCTTCGAAGGCCTCCGCGAGACGGATATCGGCACGGATGCCACGCAGGATCCGGAAGCCGCCGAACTGCCGTGCCAGATCGTCGATCACCCGCCGGTGCAGGCGCACCCGGGGATCGCGCATCACCGGCACGATGGCCAGATGCTGCAACCCCGGATTGACAGTGCTCGCCGTGCGGAAGAACAACTGTACCAGTTGTCGCACGCCTTCCGCCGCCAGCGCATGGGGTTGCAGCGGCACCACCACCCCGTGGGCGGCTGCCAGGGCATTATCCAGCAGAGCCCCCGCCGACGGTGGCGTATCCACGATCACCCGATCCCAGCGCTCGCCCTGCCCCTGCAACAGCGCGGCCAGCCGTCCGGCATCCACCGCGGGCTCCCGGGGCATGCGGGTATCGGCCGGCAGCACATCGAGGCCGGGCTGCGCTGTTGCCACCAGCGCCGCATCCAGTGTCGCCACCTCACCGGTGAGGCACTGCTGGCTGCCGGCCTGGCCCCGGCCGGGCCGCACGCCCAGACCGAGACCGCCGTGTCCCTGACTGTCCAGGTCCACCAGCAGCGTCCTGCGCCCCTCCTGCGCCCAGAGCGCCGCGAGATTCACCGAGGTAGTGGACTTGCCGGTCCCGCCCTTGCGGTTGGCAACGGCAACAACGAAGGGGTCAGCCATGCTCCCCGCCGCCGGATTGGTCAATCACCGGCAGCACCCAGCGCGCCAGGAAGGGGTCGTCGGGCGCCGCCGAAACCGGTGGCCGCAGGGCCATCAGGACCTGCAGCACCGCGGCGTGGAGGTGTTCGCAGCCCTTGAGGTTCACCTTGCCGCGGGGGTTGGCCTGCAGCCACTGCAGCAGCTCATCGGCCTCCTCGACGCCGCAGGTCCCCTGGAGTTTCGCCACCGTCTTGCCGTATTCAATCGCCATGTCACAGCAGCTCCCTGAGATTGAGCACCAGAAGCACGCGGCCATCACCCAGCAGCGCGGTGCCGGAGTATGCACGAATGCTCGCCAGCACGCCCTCCATGGGCTTGACGATCACGTCCAGCCCCTCCTGGAAATCGTCGACCACGAGGCCCAGGGGACCATCGTTGTGGCGCACCACCAGCACACTCACCTGTGGCTCGTCATAGTTTGCATCCACCCGGGACCGCCTCTCGCTGGCCTCTGCCTCCAGCATCAGCAGGCGGTCCAGGCGCCGCAGGGGCACCACCTGGTCCCGGAGCACCACCGCTTCTTCCTGTTTGACCTTGCGCACCGCCGACTGCGGCAGGCGCACGGTTTCCACGATGTTCTCCATGGGCACGCCGAACAGCTGCCCGGCAACCTCCACCCCCATGACGTAGGACACCGCCATGGTCAGCGGCATGGACAGCCGTAACCGGGTACCGCGCCCGTGCTCGCTGGCAACACTGACGGTGCCGCCGTACCGGTGAACGGTGCTGCGCACCACGTCCATGCCCACACCACGGCCGGAGAGATCGGAAACGGCATCGCGGGTGGAAAACCCTGGCGCGAAGATGAGCTGCAGACTGTCCTGATCGTTCAGACGCTGCGCCTCGTCCTCCCCGATGAGCTCCTTGCTCACCGCCTTGCGGCGAATCGCCTCCGGGTCGAGCCCGCCGCCGTCATCTTCCACTTCGATGATGACGTTCTCGCCCTCCTGCCGCGCCGCCAGGCGCACCGTCCCCCGTGCCGGCTTGCCCGCGGCCTGGCGCTGGGCAGGGAGTTCGATGCCGTGGTCGATGCTGTTGCGCACCATATGGGTGAGCGGCTCGCCCAGCACCTCGATCACCGTCTTGTCCGCCTCGGTCTGCTCGCCTTCCAGCACCAGCTCCACGTCCTTGTCCAGGCGCCGGGACAGATCCCGCACCAGCCGGGGGAAGCGCTGGAAGATCTGCTGCATGGGCAGCATCTGGACCTGCATGACGGCGCTCTGCATGTCCTGGGCGATGCGGCTGATGACGTTGAAGCGATCCTTCAGCTCTCGTGCCAGGTCACGTACGCCGTACTGGTGTTCCGCCCGCTCGGCCAGAAACGGGAAACTGTTCTTGGCCACCACCAGCTCACCGACCAGATCCCCGAGGAGATCGATACTCTCGGCGTCCACGCGGAAGCTCTTGGCAACGCGCTCACCGGTGCCGTCGCCGGCACCCGGCACATCGCCAGCCGCGGAGGCGGCCGGATCACCGCCGTTGTCCGTCTCGATGAGTCCGCGCAGCCGGTCCAGTTGCCCGCGACCTGCCTCGGCCAGGGCGTCCTCGAGCCCCTCGGTGGACCGGTCCAGGGCCTGCATGCCACGCCGCAGCACACGGCCAGCTGCAGCCGCTCGGCCGGGAGCATCCGCCGCGTCAGGATCGGTGGCGCCGAGCATGGCCAGCTGTTCCTGCATGACGGACTGTACCGCTCGCGGATCCACCCCCGCACCTGATCGGGGACCGGGGGCAACTGCCGGTTCCTGCGACCCGGCGGCAGCCGTTGCCGGTTCCGTCGGCGCAGGTTCGACCGCTGGAGCGTCGGCAACATCGACACCGAGCTCCCGGAGGAGCGCCGCCGCCAGATCAGCGCGGCCGGCTTCGAGCACCAACTGCAGCCAGGCCAGTACACTACCCTCGCGGGTATCCGTGCTGAGGATGTGGCCCATGGCCTCGGCGCCGCGGCGCAGGGCTTCCATGTCACCCCCTGCGAAGTCCTCCGGTGCCGAAACCAGAAACTCTTCCAGCAACGCGACGTCGCCGGCTTCCCCGGCCGGGAACACCAGCGCGTCCTGCGGCACCCGGACACACCGGAACGTGTCCTCATCCTCGAAGGCGAAGGCATCCGCCACCTCGTCGGGATCCCCTGCCACCAATCCATGGAACCGCAGGCGACAGTCATAGGGGTCGAGATTGTCGACGTCCATCCATGGCTCCCGCGGCGCAATATCAAGCCAGGTCAGGCCGTCCAGGTCGCGCACCAGCAACAGGGGATCGCCGCCGCTGAAGAACACACCGGCGTCCGGAGTGAACTCGAACGCCGTTACCGGCTCCCGCTCCTGCAGGACCGGCTGCGCCAGTTCCCGCCGCA
>SKYZ01000285.1 GCA_007127625.1 Aquisalimonas sp.
AAACCCGCACGAGTGGATCTGTGGGGGGCCGGCCGGGCAACCGGTCGGCCTACCCGACGTCCGCCGTTTTCCCGACATCTAGGCCATCGTAGCCTGTCGAAGCCCCATCGGCGGACCTGAAGGTCCGCCCTACGAACCCCCGCACGCCCCCTCCTGGCACGTTTACTGCACAACCCTTCCCATACGAAGAACAAGGCCGTCGGGGAATCGTCATCGTCGGCCTGTGAGTGGGAGGGTGCGTCGTGTCGGAGACGAAGATTCTCGTGGTTGCAGCGGACGAGGCCATGCGTGCCGCGCCGGTCCAGGCGCTGGGGGACGCGGGCTTCGAGGTGCTGTCCGCTGCTTCCCTGGATGCCGCCTGTGACGCCATCAACACCGCCCCCGTGGGCCTGGCCCTGGTGCATGCCAGCAGTGTGGGCGACTGGCGTCGACTGCGCCGCCGGCCAGGAGCACCGCCGGTGGTGGTGATGGAGCCGGGAGCCGATGTGCCACGGGCGGTGCGCGCCATTCGCTACGGGGCCGTCGATTTTCTGGCGGCGCCCGAGGACGCCGGCGCCGTGGTCACCGTGGCCCGGCGCCACGCCGTCCCCGCCACGGGCGACGGCCTGGTGGCGGTGGATCAACGGACCCGCGGCGTGCTGGATCTGGCCCGCCGGGTGGCGTCGAAGCCGGTGACGGTGCTGCTGAACGGCGAGAGCGGTACGGGGAAGGAGGTCTTCGCCCGGTATCTTCACGACCAATCCGATCGCGCCGAAGGCCCCTTCGTGGCGGTGAACTGCGCGGCCATCCCCGAGAACATGCTGGAGGCGCTGCTGTTCGGCTACGAGAAGGGCGCCTTCACCGGTGCGGTGCGCAGCCACGCCGGCAAATTCGAACAGGCCGCCGGCGGCACGCTACTCCTGGACGAAATCTCGGAGATCGACGGCGCCCTGCAGGCGAAACTGCTGCGGGTGCTGCAGGAGCGGGAGGTGGAGCGCCTCTGCGGCTCGCGGCCCATCCCCGTGGACGCCCGCGTGGTAGCCACCACCAACCGCGATCTGCGCGAGGCCGTGGCCAGTGGCGCCTTCCGCGAGGATCTCTACTACCGCCTGTGTGTCTTCCCCATCCAGTTGCCGCCGCTGCGGGAGCGTCGTGACGACGTTCTGCCGCTGGCCGAGGAGCTGCTGCAGCGGCTGGGCAATGGCAGCGCCACGCTCTCGCCGGGGGCGCGCCGCCGGCTGTTGGAGCACGACTGGCCGGGCAACGTCCGGGAACTGGAGAATGTGGTCCAGCGCGCGCTGATCCTCGCCGATGGCGAGCACGTGGACGCCGAGGACCTGCAGTTCGAGGTGGCGCCCTTGAGCGCCGATGTCACTGCCGAGGCCGACGGCTCCCTGGACGAGAGCCTGCGGGACAGCGAGCACCGTCTGATTCTTGACACCCTGCGCCAGACCAATGGCAGCCGCAAGACGACAGCGGATCGCCTGGGTATCAGCGTGCGCACGCTCAGATACAAGATCGCCCGCATGCGCGACGAGGGCGTGGCGGTGCCGGACAGCGGCGGCGCAGCGCAGGTGCAGGCGGGTTAACGGAATTGCGGCCCCGTTCATGGGGCACGGGAACGGAGGTGTGCTATGAATCCGGTCAACAACAATGGTGCGGCGCAGCTGCTTCAGCAGATGCAGGCCATGGCCGAGCAGGCAGGCGGCGCCCGGGAGGCGCAGGGCAACCCGCAGGAGGGGCCGCAGTTCGCCGAGGCGCTGCGCAATGCCGTGGAGACGGTGAACGAGACCCAGCTCCAGGCCAGTGCCATGCAGGATGCATTCGTCAGCGGCGAGGACGTGGAACTGACGGAAGTGATGGTGTCGCTGCAGAAGTCACAGGTCGCCTTCGAGGCCACCAAGCAGGTGCGCAACCAGCTGGTGGAAGCCTACCAGGACATCTACAACATGCCCGTCTGACCTGAGGTAATGGAGTCATGGCCGAGTCACAGGCACTGAGCCCACGGGACAGCCAGGATCTCACTGCGGATCCGGAAGGCACCGGCGCGGGCAGCGGCGAGCGCCCCTGGCAGCGCTTCATGCGCGGTCCCATGGACATGCGCCAGATCGGGCTTGTCGCCGCCATTCTGGGGGCCGTGGGCCTGGGTGTCGGCCTGTTCTTCTGGGCGCAGCAGCCCAGCTATCAGACGCTCTACAGCGGCCTCAGCGAGTCGGACCGTGCCCAGGTGGTGGAGGCGCTGCGCGAGAGCGACGTGACCGTACGGCTCAACCGCGACACCGGCGCCGTGGAGGTGCCGCGCGGCGATGTCCATGAAGCGCGCATCTTCCTCGCCGGCCGGGGGTTGCCGGAGGGGCAGGGCACCGGTTTCGAGATGCTGGACGAGGACCAGCGCTTCGGCACCAGTCAGTTCATGGAATCCGCACGCTTCCAGCGCGCACTGGAGACCGAGCTGGCGCGCTCGGTGAGTTCCCTCAGTCCGGTGCAGAGTGCCCGGGTGCATCTGGCGGTGCCCGAGGACTCGGTGTTCATCCGCGAAACCAGCCGGCCCACGGCTTCCGTGACGGTGCATCTCCACGGCGGTCGCAGTCTCAGCGACGGCCAGGTCCAGGCCGTTGTGCACATGATCGCCAGCAGCGTGCCGGAGATGACCGAGGACAACGTCTCCGTGGTGGACCAGAGCGGTAATCTGCTCACACGGGATGACGATAGCCGCAACGGCATGTCCTCCTCGCAGTTCGAAGTGCGGGAACGCCTGGAACGGGACTACCAGCGCCGCATCGAGGAGCTGCTCACGCCGATGGTGGGTAACGGCCGGGTGAAGGCCAAGGTCAACGCCGATGTGGACTTCTCCCGGGAGGAGCTGACCGAGGAAATGTTCGACCCCGACGCCACGGTGATCCGCAGCGAGCAGACCAGTGAGGAGCAGGGATCCGGCCGGGAGCTGGCCCAGGGCATCCCGGGAGCGCTGACCAACCAGCCGCCCGGTGCCGGGGTGATCGGTGGCGACGGTGACGGCGACGGCGGAGGGTTCATGCCCGAACCCCTGAACATGACCAACACGGCGACGCGCAACTATGAAGTCGGCCGTACCCTGCGCCACCTGCAGCGGCCGGAAGGCGCCCTGCAGCGGCTGACGGTGGCGGTGCTGGTGGATCAGCCCATGGTGGAGGGTGAAGAGGGCGAAATGGCCCGCGAGGCCATGACTGCGGAGCAGGTGGAGCAGATCACCGCCCTGGTGCAGGATGCCGTCGGCTTCGATGAGGCCCGGGGGGATCGCGTCAACGTCGTGGATGCGGCGTTCCAGGAGGTCGCGGCGGAGGCCGAGATGGTGGAGCCCGCCATCTGGGAGCAACCGTGGTTGCAGGAGCTGCTGCGCTGGATGATCGCCGGGCTGGTAGCGCTGGCACTGATCCTGTTCGTGGTCCGCCCGCTGGTAAAGGCGCTGGTCGGTGGTGCGGACGCCGACTCGGGTGCGGCCCGCTCCTCTGACGGCGAAAGCCTGCCGCCCGGTAGTGCCCATGCGGATGCCGCGGACGGGCAGCAGCGCCTGACCGGGCCGGATGTCGAGAGCGGGTCGATTGCCCAGAGTGCGACGGCTGTCCAGGATCAGAGCGATGACAAGGTGCAGGCTGCCAGGGAAATGGTGGAGAGCGATCCCGCACTGGCGGCGAACGTGATCAAGAACTGGCTGAACGAAGATGAGTGAAGAGAACCAGCAGGCGGTACGTAAGCTCAGCGGTGCGGAACGTGCCGCCATCTTCCTCATGAGTCTTGGCGAGGACGAGGCCGCGTCGGTACTGCAGCATCTGGGGCCGCGGGAGGTGCAGGTGCTCGGCACCACCATGACCAGCCTCAAGAACGTGAGCCGGGAGCAGGTGGGCGGCGTCATGGAGGAGTTCGTGGTCACGGTGGGCCAGCACACCTCCCTGGGCATCGGCAACACGGACTACATCCGCTCGGTACTGGTGAAGGCGCTGGGCGAGGACAAGGCCGGCGGCATCATCGACCGTATCCTCATGGGCGGCAACACCCGCGGTCTGGAGCAGCTAAAGTGGCTGGACGGGCGCACCGTTGCCGAGATGCTGCGCCTGGAGCATCCGCAGATCACCGCCATTGTGCTGTCGTACCTGGATTCCGATCACGCCGCCGAGGTGCTGGCGGAGATCCCCGAGCGCATGCGCCACGATATTGTCATGCGCATTGCCACCCTGGACGGGGTTCAGCCCGCCGCGCTGCAGGAACTGGACGAGATGATGGAGAAGCAGTTCTCCGGCAAGCAGCGCCTCAAATCATCCTCCATCGGCGGCCTGCAGGCGGCGGCCAATATTCTCAACTTCCTGGATACGTCCGTGGAAGGCTCCGTGATGGAGGCCATCACGGAAATGGACGAGGACCTGGGCAGCCGCATTCAGGACCTCATGTTCGTGTTCAACGACCTGGGCAACCTGGACGACCGCAGTGTGCAGACCCTGCTCCGCGAGGTGACCTCCGACAACCTGGTGCTGGCGCTCAAGGGTGCCGACGAGACGGTGAAGGACAAGATGTTCCGCAATCTCTCCCGGCGCGCCTCGGAGATGCTGCAGGACGATCTGGAGGCCAAGGGCCCGGTCCGCCTGAGCGAGGTGGAGCAGGCGCAGAAGGAAGTGTTGGGTATTGCCAAGCGCCTGGCCGATGAGGGTCAGATCTCCCTGGGCGGAGGCGGCGATGAGTTTGTCTAAACTCCTCCGCGGGGACGAAGCCGATGCCATGAGCCGCTGGGAACTGCCCCACGTGGACGGACAGGCGGAGACCGGCACGCGGACACGCCAGGCTGAAGAGGCCGAGCCGGCGGAGGAGGAGGCGACACCCCGCTGGCCCACCGCCGAGGAACTGGAGTCCATTCGTCAGCAGGCCCATGACGAGGGTTTTGCCGAGGGCCGCGAGGCGGGCCACCAGGAGGGCCACGAGAAGGGCTACAAGGCCGGCGAGAAGGAAGCGAAGAAGCTCCAGCAGGAACAGAAGAAGCGGCTGCAGACGCTGGAGGCGCTCATCGATGCCCAGGCGGAGCCGCTGGAACAGCTGGACGACGAGGTCCAGGAGCAGATGGTCCGCCTGGTGCTGACCCTGTCGCGACAGGTCATCCGCCGGGAGTTGCAGACCCAGCCCGGCGAGATCCTGCCGGTGATCCGCGAAGCGGTGGCTCTGCTGCCCATGTCGGCGCGGGATGTCCGGGTTCATGTGCATCCGGATGATCATCGCTTTCTCAATGAATTGCTGGGCGAGGACGAAAGCGGCCGCGCCTGGCGCCTGGTGGACGACCCGTCCCTGACTCGCGGCGGCTGCGTGGTGCAGGCGGAGCGCTCGCGGGTGGACGCCACGCTGGAGCGGCGTCTGGCACAGCTGGCCAGCCAGCTCCTGGGCGGGCGGGAGGACGATCTGGTGCGGGATCTGACCCGGAGTGATGCCGGGACGGCGCCGCCGCAGGAATCGGATGCGCCTGCGGCGGCGGCCGAGCCGGAGGCGGGCTCCGATGACGGTACCGAGCCGCCGGATTCCGGGGAGGACGACACGCCCGGAACGGATGAGCCGGACGTGGCGCCGGATGATGGTGATACCGACCCGGAGGAGCCCCGCGAGCCATGAGTGACCCCACCGCCGAGCGCCGGAACATCTGGCTGGACCGTCTGCGCGGGATGGAGGAGCAGGTCGAGCCGCCGCGGATGGTGCCCACGGGGGTGCTGCGGCGCATGGTGGGGCTGACGCTGGAAGCGGAGGGTTGCGTGGCGCCGGTGGGCGCCCGCTGCCTGATCGCAACACCGGATGGCACCGAGGTGGAGGCAGAGGTCGTCGGCTTCGGTGACGACAGTCTGTTCCTGATGCCCACAGGGGATATTCACGGTCTCACGCCCAACGCCACGGTGACGCCCCAGGAAGGGGTCTACGAGGCGGAGGTGGGCGAGAATCTGCTGGGCCGCATTCTGGATGGCTCCGGGCGCCCCATCGACGATGCCGGGCCGCTGCACGTGACTGAGCGCAAGCCGTTGCTGGGTGAGTCGGTGAATCCGCTCTCCCGGGCGCCCATCCGCGAGCCCCTGGATACGGGGGTGCGCGCCATCAATGGTCTGCTCACCGTGGGCCGGGGGCAGCGCATGGGTCTGTTTGCCGGCAGCGGTGTTGGCAAGAGTGTGCTGCTGGGGATGATGACCCGCTACACCAACGCCGACGTGGTGGTGGTGGGGTTGATCGGCGAACGTGGCCGGGAGGTGAAGGAGTTCATCGAGGACATTCTCGGCGAAGATGGGCTCCAGCGTTCGGTGGTGGTGGCGGCACCGGCGGATGCCTCGCCGTTGATGCGGCTGCACGGTGCCATGCAGGCGACGGCGATCGCGGAGCATTTCCGCGATCAGGGCAAGCAGGTCCTGCTGCTGATGGATTCGCTGACCCGCTACGCCCAGGCGCAGCGGGAGATCGGGCTGTCCATCGGTGAGCCGCCCACCACGAAGGGTTATCCGCCGTCGGTGTTTGCACGGCTGCCGCGGCTGGTGGAGCGTGCCGGGAACGGGCCGGTGGGTGGTGGTTCGATCACTGCCTTTTACACGGTGCTGGTGGAGGGTGATGATCAGAACGATCCCATCGCCGATGCGGCGCGGGCGATCCTGGACGGGCATGTGGTGTTGAGCCGGGATCTGGCGGACGCGGGGCATTATCCGGCCATTGATATCGAGGCCTCGGTGAGCCGGGCCATGGCGAACATTGTCGACGCTCGGCATCGGGAGATGGCGCAGCGGTTCCAGCAGATCTACGGGGTCTGGCGGCAGAACCGGGATCTGATCAACGTCGGGGCGTACCAGCGGGGCTCGGATCCGCGGGTAGACGAAGCCATCGAGTTGCGGCCGCGCTTGCTGGAGTTCCTGCAGCAGGACCTGCATGCGTCGGAGACGCTGGAGGACAGTGTCGCCAAGCTCGAAGGGGTGTTGCCCGGGGGCGGCAACGCGTAGGTTGGCCCGGCGTGCATGTATCCCCGCCCCAGCGACGCCCCGCGAAGCGATGTCTGGACTACCCGTAGGGCGGATCTTTAGATCCACCTTCCACCGAAATGCTGGGCACGGTGGGTGATCCGGGCCCGCAACGGTGGACCTGAAGGTCCACCCTACGCTTCCGTATCGCTGCACGGCCAGGATGGCGTATCTTGCAAGGAGGCGATGGTTTCACTGGTTTCCAAGGGGGGGGGGCATGACCCGACTGAAGCGCTTGCAGACGGTCGAAGGCGTGATGGGCGACAAGGCCGAGCGTGCGGCGCGGGAATTCGGGCGGGTGCAGGAGCAGTTGCAGCAGGAGCAGCAGCGGCTGGAACAGTTGCAGCAGTTCCGGGCGGAGTACCACGGACGCCTCATCGGTGACGCCAGCGAGCCCATGGATGCCTTCCGGCTGCGTGATTTCAATGCGTTCATTCTGCGCATCGATGCCGCCATCGAGCAGCAGCGCGGGCAGATCCGGGAGGTGGAGCAGAAGCTTGAGCATGCGCGTGCGCAGTGGAACGAAGAGCGCACCCGCGCCGACGCTCTGGGCAAGGTGGTGGACCAGGAGCGTCGGACGGAGGCACGCAGGGAGCAGAAGCGCGAGCAGAGCCAGGCGGACGAGCTGGCGGCGCGGATGTTCGCCCACCGTCGTAATCGGCCGTGACGGCTGCCGGAAGGGTTTCGTACCGTCTGGGCTGAAGCCCGTCCTGCGATTGCTCGCGGTCAAGCGCGCCCGCCTAGTAGGAGGGGCTTCAGCCCCGATCACGCCGCGTTTCACGCACGCATCGTCAAGTTGGCCCCGGTCTTGCTAGCTAACCCCTCAGAACCATGAACATCCGGGAGAATGGCATGCAGGGGCTGCATTTGATTGAAACCGCCTTCAGGAACCTGGACGGCGGCAAGCTGGACCCGGCGGCGCCGGATGCGCCGGAGAACCGGGCGTTTCTGGAGGCCTTGCTGGAGACCGACGCCCTCAAGGACAGCGGGCTGACGCTGGAGGATCTGGAGGCGTGGCTGGCCAGCCAGGGCGGCAAGGGGCTGCCGTTGGGCGGACACGATTTGCCCGTGGAGGGGCAGGGCGGCGAGGCTGCTGCTCTGGCCCGCAATGCCAAGGGCGAGAAAGTGGAGCCGGCGGTGGAGTTCAAGGGCGGCCTTGAAGGCGGCGGTCCGCCGCAGCCGGAGCACGACGAGGCGCTGTTGCAGGATTTGCTCGCCATGGGCGGCATGAATCCGCTGGCTGGTCAGGGCAGTGACGCGCTGAAGCAGCAGGACGATCTGGTGCAGACGGGGGCCAGGTCGCGGCATCTGCAGTTCCAGCAGCTCGGTAGCGAAGCGGCGCAGACGCGCTCGGAGACGGAGACGCCGGCCAGTGCCGATCGCAGTCGCGGTGCCCAGGCCCAGTTCCAGCAGACGTTGCAGAGCGCCATGCCGCAGTCCGGCGGTGTACCCACCTATACCGTGTCGCAACCCATGGATCAGTCCGGCTGGGGCCAGGCGCTGGGTGAGCGCCTGATGATGATGGCCAAGCAGGACGTGCAGCACGCGCGCATTCAGATGAATCCGCGTGAGCTGGGGCCGCTGGACGTGCGCATCCAGATGGGCGAGGACAAGACCAGTATCGTGTTCCAGGCCCAGAACGCCGTGACCCGCGAGGCGCTGGAAGCCGAGCTGCCGCGGCTGCGGATGATGTTGAGCGACAACGGCATCGAGGATGCCGAGGTGAACGTCGACCAGCAGGAGACCATGACCCAGAACGATGAAGGGGACCGTCCGGAGGGCTATGCCCGGGGTGATACCGAGGATGGCGAGGGTGGTGATGATGCCGCCGGTGCGGCGGATGCGGACATGAGGCCGCGCGGTCTGGTGGATCACTACGCGTAAGGCTGCAGGCGTGAGTTTTTCCCGGTTTTGCGACGCCTGCACAGTTTCGGGGTCTTGTGCGGCGGGGTGCGGCCGATACCATGGACGCCAGACAATCGGTCGGGGACAGGCGGGCTTGGGAATGGGTTTTTAGGTGGACCTGAAGGTCCACCCTACGCGGTTGCGGCGGCCTAAGCTGCCTGCCCGGCCCGCCGGGCAGCGTAGGGCGGATCTTCAGATCCGCCGACCCAGACCCACGCGGTGGCGGTCGGATGCACGTAGCGGACGTAGGGCGGATCTTCAGATCCGCCAGCACCCGCCTGCCTTCGGCCCCGGGCCATCACCGATACGGATGACATCGAATTGCAGAAAGGACAACGCATGCACTTCACCGGCAAGACCTATCAGCGCGGCGTCAGCAAGCTGGTCGTGATTCTCTTGGTGCTGCTGATCGTGATCCTGCTTGCGGTGGGCACGGCGGCAGCGCTGTATCTCACTGGCGTCGTGTCCCCGCCCGGCGGCAACAGCGCCGAACAGCAGCAAGTGGCCGAGCAGGACGAGCCGGAGGAGCAACAACGTGCGCCTTCGGGACCGGCGCAGTACATGCGGCTGGACGACGCCATCACCGTGAACATTTCCCGCGAGGGCGGTCGGCGGGCCATCCTGCAGGCGCGTATCGAGCTCATGGCACGGGATGAAGCGGTCTTCGAGGGGGTCGAGCGGCACATGCCGGTGATCCGCAATAATCTGATCATCCTGTTCGGCGATCAGCGCTACGAGGATATCTCGACCAGTGAGGGCAAGAATGCCTTGCGGGAGGATGCCCGGGAGGAGATCAACGACATTCTCCGCGAGGAAGGCGAGGAGCCGAATGTCGAAGCCGTCTTTTTCACGCAGTTGGTGACCCAGTAGCCATGGCCCAGGAGGATATCCTCAGCCAGGACGAAATCGACGCGCTGCTCCACGGCGTGGACGACGGCGCCGTCGATGCCGGCGCGGATGAGGGGCCGGACGGCGAGCCGCGTGAGTTCGATTTCCAGCACCAGGAGCGCATCGTCCGCGGGCGCATGCCCACGCTGGAGATGATCAACGAGCGTTTCGCGCGGCTGTTCCGGATCGGGCTGTTCAACATGCTGCGTCGCACGCCGGAGGTCTCCGTCCAGGGCGTGGACATGATGAAGTTCGGCGAGTACGTCCACACCCTGTTCGTGCCCACCAGCCTGAACATCGTGCGCATGCATCCGTTGCGGGGCATGAGCCTGTGTGTGGTGGACCCGAAGCTGGTGTTCGTGGTGGTGGATAACTTCTTCGGCGGTGACGGGCGCTACTACACCAAGATCGAGGGTCGGGAGTTCACCAGCACCGAGTGGCGGGTGATCCGCATGGTGCTGGACCAGGCGTTCACGGACATGCAGGAAGCCTGGGCGCCGGTGCTGCCGGTGGAATTCGAGTACATGAATTCCGAGGTGAATCCGCAGTTCGCCAACATTGTCAGCCCCTCGGAAGTGGTGGTGGTGTGCCGCTTCAACGTGGAGCTGGACGGCGGTGCCGGCGAATTCCATCTGACCATTCCCTACACCAACATCGAGCCCATCCGTGACCAGCTCAATGCGGGTGTGCAGAGTGACCGCAACGAGGTGGACGAGCGCTGGACCCGCTCGCTGCGGGAAGAGATGAAAAGCGCAGAGGTGGAGCTCAGCTCCAAGCTCACGGAGGTGCAGATCAGCCTCCGGGATCTGCGCAAGATGAAGCCCGGAGACGTGATTCCCTGCGAGATCCCGGATGAAGTCGTGGTGGAGGCGGAGGGCATTCCCGTGCTGCGTGGCAGCTACGGCGTGTCCAATGGCTACATGGCCATCAAGGTCCTGGAGCAGATCCGTTCCCAGGAGGCCGAAGTGCCGCTGCCGCTAAGGAGAGGAAACGATGAGCGACGAGAACGAAACGAAGAGTGACGAGGACGCGGCCGCTGCCGACTGGGAAGCGGCGCTGCAGGAGCAGGAGGCCGCAGGGGAGGACGGCGGTCAGGACACCGCGGCCGATGACGCCGGCTCCGGCGGCGACGGCATTCAGCGCGCGGCCATGGCAGCGTTGCAGGATGAGGGTGGTGCCGAGGGGGACGAAAACGTCAATCTGGACGTGATCCTGGACATTCCCGTGACCCTGGCCATGGAGATCGGCCGCACCAAGATCAGCATCCGCCATCTGCTGCAGCTCAACCAGGGCTCTGTGGTGGAGCTGGACCGTCTGGCCGGCGAGCCGCTGGACGTGCTGGTCAACGGCACGCTCATCGCCCACGGCGAGGTGGTGGTGGTGAACGAGCGCTTCGGCATCCGCCTCACCGACGTCATCAGCCCGCAGGAGCGGGTGAAAAAGTTGAAGTAGGCCGGACGTAGGGCGGGACCGTAGCAGCCGTAGGGCGGACCTTCAGGTCCGCCGTCAAACGACATGCAAGCCAATGCGGCTTATCAAAGCCGGCATGGCGGACCTGAAGGTCCGCCCTACGTGAAGGCTCACCGCCGCGCGTGGCCGTAGGGTGCATCTTGATGCACGGAGACAAGACCGGAACTCTGTACACACTCGAACACGGACAATCACCATCCGACACCTGACCCGCCAATTCCGCCTCCTCAAGCGCCTGATTCCGGGCGCCGTGGTCCTGTGCGCCAATTTTCTGGCGTCGGCGACCCTGCTGGCGGACGAGGCCGGTGAATCGGCGGGGCCCGGTGTCGATACGGCGGCGCTGGTGCGGGTGGTGATCGGTCTGCTTGTGGTCTTGGTGCTGATCGTGGCCCTGGGCTGGGTCATGCGCCGGGTGGGCCGGTACTCCAGCCCGGCTTCCGGGCAACTGCGCGTGATCGGCGGTGTTTCCGTCGGCACGCGCGAGCGCGTCGTCCTCCTGCAGGTGGGCGAACAACAGCTTCTCGTCGGGGTTGCGCCCGGACGGGTACAAACCTTGCACGTACTGGATGAACCCCTGGATGGGGCGTCCGGTCACCGCGGCCGCGAAGGCGGCACCGCGGAGCAGGGACACCCGTTTGCGCAACGTCTGCGTCAGATGATGCAGCCCGACGAGAAGCGACAGCAATGAACCGGAGCGTACTCCTCCTTCTCTTCCTACTGCTGTTTCCTGCACTGACCCACGCCCAGATCGGCGGCGTGGAGGCCATCACCGTTCAGGACGGCGAGGACGGCCAGACCTACAGCGTCACGCTGCAGGTGCTGCTGTTGATGACGCTGCTGACGCTGCTGCCGGCAGCGGTGCTAATGATGACGGCGTTCACCCGCATCGTGATCGTGCTGGGCATTCTGCGGCAGGCCATCGGTACGGCGCAGACGCCGTCCAATCAGGTGATCATCGGCCTGGCGTTCTTTCTCACCCTGTTCGTGATGACCCCGGTGCTGGAGGACGTCTACTCCAACGCCGTGGATCCCTATCTGTCCGAGGAGATGGCGGCCGACGAGGCGCTGGAGGCGGCTCAGCAGCCCTTCCGGGAGTTCATGGCGAGCCAGACCCGGGACGAGGATCTGGCGCTGTTCCTGCGCATCTCCGACAACCAGGGTGTGGAGTCCATCGAGGACGTGCCTTTCACCGTCCTGGTGCCGGCGTTCATGACCAGTGAGCTGAAGACCGCCTTCCAGATCGGGTTCATCCTCTATCTGCCGTTCCTGGTGGTGGATCTGGTGGTCTCCAGCACCCTCATGTCCATGGGCATGCTCATGCTCTCGCCCATGATCATCTCGCTGCCGTTCAAGATCATGCTCTTCGTCCTGGTGGACGGGTGGTCCCTGGTCATGGGCACATTGGCGGCTAGTTTCTTTTAGATATTCAGGAGCCTGGAAATGAGTCCTGACTTTGCGATTGAACTCGGGATGGAGGCCCTCTGGGTGGCGGTGCTGCTGGCCGGCCCGATCCTGCTGGTGGCGCTGATCACCGGTCTGATCATCGGCATGTTCCAGGCGGCCACGCAGATCAACGAGCAGACGCTGAGCTTCGTGCCCAAGCTGGGCACTCTGGTCATCACGCTGTTCATTGCGTCGCCGTGGATGCTCAGCGTGCTGCTGGATTTCACCCGTTCACTGTTCATGAACGTACCTTCCTGGGTGGGCTGAGGGAGCGGGGATGACCGTCACCACCGCCGAGATCATGACCTGGCTCGGCGCCTTCTTCTGGCCGTTCATGCGCATCGGCGCCATGATGCTGGTGGCGCCGGTGCTCGGCGATCAGCAGGTGTCCGTGCGTCTGCGGTTGCTGCTTGCCGTGGCGCTCACGGTAGGTGTCATGCCGGTGGTGGGGCTGGCACCGGCGGTGGAGCCGCTGTCCGCGGAAGGGCTGTTGATCAGCATGCAGCAGGTGGTCATCGGCATGGCCATGGGGTTGCTGATGGCCCTGGCGCTGCAGACCGCGAGTCTGGCGGGGGAGAGTGTGGCCCTGTCCATGGGGCTCGGCTTCGCCAACATGGTGGATCCGGTCACCGGGCAGTCCACGCCGGTGGTCTCGCAGTTCCTGCTGGTGATTGCCACGCTGATTTTCCTCACCGTCGGCGGGCATCTCATGCTCATCGAACTTCTGGCGGAGAGTTTCATCATGCTGCCGGTGGGCACCGAGGGGTTGATGGAGCAGCAGTTCCGCACCGTGGCGGGGTGGGGGGCGCAGATGTATGCCGGTGCGGTGCTCATCGCCCTGCCGGCGGTGGTGCTGCTGTTGCTGGTGTACCTGTCCCTGGGCGTGATGACCCGCGCCGCGCCGCAGATGAACATCTTCTCCGTCGGGTTCCCGGTGACCATGCTGGTGGGCTTCCTGGCGCTGATGACCCTGGTGGTGCCGTCGTTGCCGGGGCGGTTGTCGGGCATCTGGAGTGACGCCTTCAACACCATCGGGCAGATTCTCGGTGGCGGTTGAGATTCTCGCCGCTCTGTGGGAGATGGAGTAAAGCGGCTTGCGATGGATGGAGGGCGTAGGGCGGACCTTCAGGTCCGCCGATGGGGCTTTGATCAGCCGCCTTGGTTTGCATGTCGATTGACGGCGGACCTGAAGGTCCGCCCTACGCCGGAGAAGGTGCATCAAGATGCACCGCTAGACCCCGATAACCGCCTGCCTGGCCCGCACCTTGCACTCCCCTGTCTGAGCGCCAAACCACCGTCGGAGAGCCGTCGTGGCCGAGGAAAGCGAGAACGGGCAGGAGAAAACCGAAGAGCCTACTCCCAAACGGCGCCAGGACGCCAAGGAGAAGGGCCAGGTTCCCCGATCGAAGGAGCTGAACACCACCATGGTGATGGTGCTCGGCGCCGGCGCGCTGTTGCTGCTGGGCAGCTACATGGCGGGGCAGCTCTTCGAGGCCTTCCATCTCGCCTTTCGTGTCGATCGGGAGGTGATCTTTGACCCGGAAGCACCGTTCCACATGCTGCGCGAGGCCTTCTGGGTGGGCCTCAAGGCGGTGATGCCGTTCGCCGGGATCATGCTGGTGGCTGCGCTGCTCACGCCGGCGCTGCTGGGCGGCTGGACCATGAGCGCCAAATCCATGGCGCCGAAGCTGGAGAAGATCAGCCCCATCAAGGGGCTGCAGCGGATGTTCGGGACCAAGGCGCTGATCGAGCTGGTGAAGGCACTGGCGAAGGTGCTGGTGGTGTTCAGCGTGGCGTTGCTGCTGTTCTGGGCCATGCACGAGCGCATCGCCTCCATCAGCCAGGAGCCGCTGCGCCAGGGACTGCTCCACGGCGCGACCCTGTTCTTCTGGGCCTTCTTCGCCCTGTCGGCGGCGCTGATTATCGTCGCCGCCGTGGATATCCCCTACCAGATCTGGGACCACACCCAGAAGCTCAAGATGACCAAGCAGGAGGTCAAGGACGAGAACAAGGAGACCCAGGGCAAGCCGGAGGTGAAGAGCAAGATCCGGCAACTGCAGAACCAGATTGCCCAGGGCCGCATGATGGAGAACGTACCCAAGGCCGACGTGGTCGTCACCAACCCCACCCATTACGCCATTGCCCTGCGCTACGACCAGAGCCGTATGAAAGCGCCGCAGGTGGTGGCCAAGGGCACCGACGTGCTGGCTGCCCGGATCCGGGAAATCGCCGACGAAAACCGCATCCCGCGCTTTGAGGCGCCGCCGTTGGCACGGGCCTTGTATCACACTGCCGAGCTGGAGCGGGAAATCCCGGCGGGGCTGTACCTGGCGGTGGCCCAGGTCCTTGCCTACATCTACCAGCTCCAGGCGGCGCAGCGCCACGGCGGGCAACGCCCGACACGGCCACAGCCGGACGTTCCGGAAGAGTTCCGGAAGTACGCGGAGCCGGACACTCAGAGCGATGCGTACGGGCGGGCGGCGACGGAATTCTGACGTCGCCGGCAGGCGCAACCAAGGCAACCACCCCGCAACCGCGGGCATGACGGGAAGACGGCATGGCGACAGCCACGGCAGTGTTCGACAACATTCGCGCGCTGAGCCGCAACGGCCTGGGTACGCCGGTGCTGCTCATGGCGCTGCTGGCGATGATGATCGTGCCGCTGCCGCCGCTGGCGCTGGACATGCTGTTCACTTTCAATATCACCCTGTCGCTGGTGATCATGCTGGTGGCGGTGTACACGCCCCGGCCGCTGGAGTTCGCGGTGTTTCCCACGGTGCTGCTGGTGGCGACGCTGCTGCGCCTGGCCCTGAACGTCGCGTCCACCCGTGTGATCCTGCTGGAAGGCCACACCGGCACCGACGCGGCGGGGAATGTCATCCAGGCTTTCGGTGAGTTCGTGGTGGGCGGCAACTACGCCGTGGGTCTGGTGGTGTTTGCGATCCTGGTGATCATCAACTTCGTGGTGGTGACCAAGGGCGCGGGGCGCATCTCCGAGGTCACGGCGCGCTTCACCCTGGATGCCCTGCCCGGCAAGCAGATGGCCATCGACGCCGACCTCAACGCCGGGTTGATCGATCAGGACACCGCCCGCACCCGGCGCGAGGAGGTGGGGCAGGAGGCGGACTTCTACGGCTCCATGGATGGTGCCAGCAAGTTCGTCCGCGGTGATGCCATCGCCGGCATCCTGATCCTGTTCATCAATATCATCGGCGGGCTGTTCATCGGCATCCTGCAGCACGGCATGGCCTTCGGCCACGCGGTGAACAATTACACGCTGCTGACCATTGGTGACGGTCTGGTGGCGCAGATTCCCTCGCTGGTGCTCTCCACCGGCGCGGCCATTCTGGTGACGCGGGTGTCCTCGTCCCAGGACATGGCCGGCGAGGTGATCCGGCAACTCCTGGGCAAGCCCCGGGCGCTGGCGGTGAGCGCCGTGGTGCTTGGCATCATGGGCGTCATCCCCGGCATGCCCAACCTGGCCTTCCTGAGCCTGGCGGGCATTGCCGGCTTCGCTGCCTGGCGCATCCACCGCAAGCTGGAGAGCGAACCCGAGGTGGAGACGGCTGCCGAGCAGAAGCGCAGCGCCAGCGCCGGCAAGACCGCCCGGGAACCCGCGGGGCAGGGGCAGGCGGCGCCGGCCCAGCCGGGGGAGACCCAGGAACTCACCTGGGAGGACGTGCCGCCGGTGGACACCATCGGCCTGGAAGTGGGCTACGGGCTGATCCCGCTGGTGGACAAGAACCAGGGCGGGCAGTTGCTCAGCCGCATCAAGGGCGTGCGCAAGAAGGTTTCCCAGGATCTCGGCTTCCTGGTGCCCACCGTGCACATCCGCGACAACCTGGATCTCGGGCCGAACACCTACCGCATCAGCGTGCTGGGCGTACCCATGGGCGAGGCGGAGTTGCAGCCAAGCAAGGAGATGGCCATCAACCCCGGTACCGTTCAGGGCGAGATCAAGGGCATGGCCACCAAGGATCCGGCCTTCGGACTGGAGGCCGTCTGGATCGAACCCTCGCAGCGGGACTACGCCCAGACCATGGGCTACACCGTGGTGGACGCCAGCACGGTGGCGGCGACGCATCTCAGCCAGATCATCCAGAACCACGCCCACGAGCTGCTGGGTCACGAGGAGGTGCAGAAGCTCCTGGACATGCTCGGCCGCAAGCAGCCGAAGCTGGTGGAAGAGCTGGTGCCGAATACCCTGCCGCTGTCCACGGTGGTTCGGGTGCTGCAGAACCTGCTGGAGGAGCGCATCCCCATCCGCGACATGCGCACCATCGTCGAGACGCTGGCGGAACACGGCCAGGCCACCAAGGACCCCTCGGCGCTCACCTCCGCGGTGCGCGAGTCCCTGGGCCGCATGATCATCCAGAACGTCGCCGGCATGTCGCGGGAGGTCCCGGTGATCACCCTCGATCCGCAACTGGAACAGTTATTGCTCAATACGGTTCAGGGTGGCGGCGACGGCGCCGCCGGGTTCGAGCCGGGGCTGGCCGATCGTCTGCAGCGTTCGCTGGCGGAGACGGCCCAGCGCCAGGAGATGGCCAACCAGCCGGCGGTGCTGCTTACCGCGCCGCAGCTCAGGGGCTGGCTGTCGCGGTTGACACGGCACAGCGTCCAGGGCCTGAACGTCCTGTCCTACAACGAAGTGCCGGATGAGAAACAGGTGAAGATTGTCGCGTCCATCGGGCAACAACAGGTGACCCAGGGTCAGTAACGGGGGCCGTGAAGGGCAACCAGGAGCGGAAAGTTCATGAAGATCAAACGCATCCATGCCAAGACCATGCGCCAGGGTATCCGCCGCGTCCGTGACGAGATCGGGCCGCAGGCGGTGATTCTCTCGTCGCGGGAGCTGGATGACGGCGTCGAGGTCATCGCTGCCCTGGACTTCGACGAGGAGGCGGTCCGCGAGCAGGCAGAGCGCCAGGAGCGGCGCGTGCAGCCGGCCGCGGAGACTCCGGCGCCGCGTCGTCAGGAGGCCCCGTCACTGGCCGAGCCGGCGGATTTCGCCGCCATGTTGCAGCGGGCGAACGATATCGCCGCCACCCGCGAGGAGAGCGGTAGTCGTCAGCGTATTGACGTCCATGTGGACGATCCGTTGACGGAGGACGATCTGGATTTGATGGGGGTTGACGCGACCCGGTCCCATGCTGACGCTGCGCCGGCGCAACCGACACCCCGGCCTGCGCCTGCACGTCAGGCCCGGCCCCGCCGGGAGCACCGGGAGCACCTGGAGCAGAAGAAGCCGGCGCCGGCGCCACGGGACGACGCTTCG
>SKYZ01000143.1 GCA_007127625.1 Aquisalimonas sp.
GGGGAAGCGGCATGCAGAACTACCTCGTCATCACGGCACTCGGGGAAGACCGCCCCGGGATCATCAACCGGCTCTCCGGAGCCATCGCCGACGCCGGCTGCAACGTGGTGGACAGCCGCATGACGGTCCTCGGCGGCGAGTTCGCCGTGATGCAGATGATCGATGGCCGCTGGGATGCCCTGGCCCGGCTGGAAGATGCGCTGCCGGGACTGGGGGACGAACTGGGCCTGCACATCCACTGGAAGCGGACCCGGGAACAGGAACGCACCCGCAACCTGCTGCCGTACAGCGTCGAGGTGGTCGCCATGGACCACCCCGGCATCGTCCACCAACTGGCCCAGTTCTTCTCCGGACGCGGAATCAATATCCGCGACCTCAGTACGACGCGCTATCCCGCCGCGCATACCGGGACACCGATGTTCGCCGTGAACATGCTACTGGAGGTGCCGGGGGAGACACAGATCGCGGTGCTGCGCGAAGAGTTCCTGGATTTCTGTGATCAGATGAATCTGGACGCAGTGTTCGAGCCGGTCAAACACTGAGGAGCAGGTGTGTCAGCAGCATGGCTGAGCGCTGAATCCCGGTGCAGCGCTCAGCGCTGCTCCAGGCCGGGCTGGTCGTCACCGTGTTCGAGGGCGGCGGCTCCTGACTCGCCGGAGGACGACTCTCCCCCCGCGTCCGTGGACGGCCAGGCTTTGAGGATGGCCTGAATCACCGTCGCCAGCGGGATCGCGAAGAAGATCCCCCAGAACCCCCAGACACCGCCGAAGAACAGAATGGCGACGATAATCGCCACCGGGTGGAGGTTGACCACCTCGGAGAACAGGATCGGCACCAGCACGTTACCGTCCAGCGCCTGGATGATGGCATAGGCGATCATGACCCAGGCGAACTCCGGCCCGAATCCGAACTGGAAGTAGGCAATCAGCCCCACCGGAACCGTCACCACGGCCGCACCGATGTACGGGATGATCACTGACAGGCCCACTGTGAGCGACAGCAGCATCGCGAAGGACAGACCCAGCAGCGAGAAGGTGATGTAGGTCACCGCCCAGACGATGAGAATCTCCAGGAACTTGCCCCGGACGTAGTTGCCGATCTGGGCGTCCACGTCATGCCAGACAGTGGCCAGAAGATCACGGTCCCGCGGCAGATACCGGGTGACCCAGTTCACCAGCGCTTTCTTGTCCTTGAGGAAGAAGAACACCAGAAACGGAAGCAGCACCAGGTAGACCAGCATGGTGATGACCACCACCACCGACTGGAACGAGAACTGGGTCAGCACCCGCTGCCCCCAGTCCAGAGCCTCGCGACGGATGGCGAAGATCATGTCGGAGATCTGCTGCTCGGAGAACAGCTGCGGGTACTGCTGGGGCAGCTGCATCAGCAGGGACTGACTGGTGCTGAGAATCTTGGGCAGTTCGTCGACCAGCTGCGTGATCTGATTGACCAGCACCGGGATCAGGGCGAAGAACACCAGCAGAAGACCGGTGAAGAACAGCACGAACACCAGGGTAACGGCGAGCAGGCGGGGCAATCCCCAGTACTCGAGCTTGCGCACGATACCCTCGAGCAGATAGGCCACCACCAGGCTCGCCAGCACCGGCGCCAGAATGTTGCCCAGGAAGATAATCGCAGCGAGACCGGCCAGCAGCACCACAGCCAGGCCGATGACCTGCGGATTGTCGAAGTGGCGACGGAACCAGTCGCGAATCAACTGCATCAATGACTCCGGGGCCTGCCGGCCAGGACGACGAATCGAGGCATGATAGCGCGTCGGTGCAACCGCAGGAAACGCGGAACGGCTTTTGCCGACGCTGGTCCAAGCGAGCACAATGGCCTGGACAGCCCGGGCGGGGCCCGCGCCCGGGCGGCCCGCGGCCAGCAAGGAGATCGTGAGCAGCCCGTGAGACGTGCGATCATTGTCATTATTGCGCTGGTATTCGGCACCCTGGCGAGCGCTACGGCTCCGGTTGCCGACGAACGCGTGCGCCTTCCGGACCTGGGCGACCCCGCCAGCCGGACGCTGTCGGTGCCGGAGGAACGACGGTTGGGGCAGCAGCTGATCCGCCAGGTGCGCCTGCGGGTGCCCATGAGCGACGATCCGGAACTGCGCCACTACATCCAGGATCTGGGCCAGCGTCTGGCTTCCCGGGCAGACACGCCGGACATGGCCTATTCGTTCTTCGTGGTGGACAGCCCGTCGGTCAACGCCTTTGCCATGCCGGGCGGGTATATCGGCATCAACCGCGGCCTCATCGAGCGCACCCGGTCGGAGAGCGAACTGGCGGCGGTGATGGCCCACGAAATCGCCCACGTGTCCCAGCGTCACATCGCCCGCCGGCTGGATGACTCCCGGGGCGGCGGCCTGCAGACCCTCGGCATTGTCCTGGCGGCCATTCTTATGGGCACCCAGGACGCCGATCTTGGCGGTGCCGCGGCCATTGGCGGTATGGCAGGGTCCATCCAGCAGCAGCTCAATTACAGTCGCTCCCACGAGCGCGAAGCGGACAACATCGGCCTCCGCATCCTCGCCGATGCGGGCCTCGACCCCGAGGGCATGCCCCGCTTTTTCGAGCGACTGGCGGAGGCGACCCAGCACCAGCAACGCCCGCCGGAGTATCTGAGTACTCACCCGGTCACGGAGTCACGCATCGCGGAATCGCGCAGCAGGGCGCGCAGCCTGAGCAATGGCGCCCCGGATGAAAGCATCACCTTCGGCCTGATGCGGGCGAAGATGCTGGTGGCGAGGGCCAACGATCCCGAGGCCGCGATACGGCACTTCGAGGCGGAGCTCGACGGCGACGACATGGAAGGCGACCGGAGTGTCGCAGCACGCTTCGGGCTGGCCCTCGCCCGGCTGGAGGAAGGTGATGCGGAGCAGGCGGCGCAGGAGATCGAGGCGCTGATGGAAAGCAGCGGTGAGCACCCGAGCTTCTTCATCGCGCTGGCACGGACGCAGCACGCCGCCGGAGACCAGGAACAGGCGCTGGAGACCCTGACGCTGGGTCTGGAGCTCTATCCCGGGCAGTACCCTCTGGCCATACACACCGCCAGGCAGCAATTGCGGCTGGATCAGCCTGCCGAAGCCCGCGAGCTGGTTCGGCGGCAGATCCAGCGGCACGGCGGGGACGGCGCGCTGCACCGGCTGCACGCGGAGGCGGCCAGCAAGGCGGGGCTGGAGTACGAGAGCATGCTCGCCATGGGCGAACATTACTACTACCAGGGAAATCTGCGTCTGGCGCTGGATCAGCTGGATAGGGTCGCCAACGCCTCTGAGGCGGAGATTCAGCAGCGCTCGCGGGCAGTGTCCCGCCGCCAGACGATACAACAGGAGCTGGAACGACAGCGCCGCTGATCCCCGCACGTATCCCCGAAGCGGCCGCATCCGGTATCCTGCCATCATCATCGGAACTGCTGGCGGGTCGAGTATGCAATGGGACACGGCCAACCCCGGAGCCACGGGCGCGGGCGGATTCGCCGAGGCCTGGACCGCATGGCTGGAGCCCCTTGCCGAGGATCTGCGCCGCACGGAGCCCGGCTCCAGCGAGCGCGAGCACGCCATCGCCCGCGTGATCGAGCAAATGCGGAGGACAATGTTCGGCATCGACACCGCCGGGAACATGCCGGGCAGCGGCGCAGGCGGGGCAGAACAATGGCTGCGCGGCGTGGCGCCAGTACTGGGCTGCTGGCCGCAGCTCAGCGCCCCGCTGCAGGCCCTCGAGCGGGCGCTCACGCGCCTGACGGACGCGACGACGGCGGCTTCGGGCGAACTGGAACAGGTGATGGAACGTGCCGGCGGCCGGTGGCGCGAACGCGCCCTTGCCATGCCGGCGGCATCCATCGACGCATGGTGGCTGGCGGAACAGTGGTCCCTTGCCATGGAGGAGGCCTGGGATGAGCGCCTGGAGACCGCGACCCACGGGGCGGCGCTTCGTGAACTGCAGCGGACCCGGGAGGAGTTTCGTCAGGCGGCGGCATCGTTGCTCGATACAGCGGCGACGGCGCTGGGACTACCCGGCCCGACGGCCGTCGCGGAGCTTGAGGCCGCCGTCGATCGACTTGATCGCGCCCACGACCGCGATGCGGATGCGCTGCGCGCCGAGATCGCGGAACTCCGCGAGGAAGTGAGACGGCTGCGCCGGGACGGCAATCACAGTGACTGACTCGCACCCCCCCTCCTCCGACGCCAACGACGACCCGGCCCCGCCGCAGCATGCGGCGTCGGGCGCTCCCCGGCAGGAGATCGCGGCGCGGTCCCCGTGGCGGCTGTACCGCTACACGGAATCGGCCAAGGAGGGGCCGCCGGTCTGTATCGTCTATTCCCTGATCAATCGACCCACGTTACTGGACCTGGACGCCGAGTACAGCTTAGTGCGTCGGCTCATGGAGCAGGGCCGCGACGTCTATCTGCTGAGCTGGGACGACCCTGCCCCCTGGCAACGACTTCTGGGCCTCGCAGACTATGCCCTGCGCTTCCCGCGGCAGGCGATTGATGCGCTCTGTCGCCACCGGGGCGTGGACGCGGTGGACGTGCTCGGGATCTGCCAGGGCGGACTGCTGGCACTGATCCATGCCACCGTTTTTCCTGCGCGCATTCGCCGTCTGGTGCTAATGGCGACGCCGGTGGACACCCATCGGGGCGAGCACCGGCTGGGACGGCTCCTGCGTGCGTCGGGCCCCGTGCCCCTCAGCCGGAACGTGGCGGGCGCGGAGCTCGCGGCTGCGTTTGCGAGCCTGCGACTCACCGACCTTGCCGTGCGACGGTATCGGCCGGGCTCGAGCAGGCCACCTGAAGCCGCACAGAGTTGGCAGAAAATGGAGGCATGGATGTACGACTGTCCGGATCAGCCAGCCCGACTGGTGCAGGAAACGGTGGACTGGCTGTACCGCGAGAACCGCCTGGCCCGGGGGCTGCTGGAGCTGGACGGGCACCGCGTAAGCCTTGATGCATTGCGCTGCCCCGTCTTCAACATTGCTGCAAGCAGAGACCACCTGGTACCCGCCGAGTCGGCACTGGCGCTGGCAGAGTGGCTGCCGGAGGGCCAGGTATCGTCCCGACTGGAACCCGGTGGGCACCTGGGCCTGTTCGTCAGCGGGCGATCCCAGCGGACCCTGGCACCAGCCATTGGTGCCTGGCTGGACACCGACGGCGAGCCAAGGGCGCCACATTGACTGGCGGGCACGGAATTTGTGCCTGGGCGGACACACTGTTGCGACGCACCAACAAAAGTGCTTGCCATGTGTCTCGGCATGACTACAATGCGGTCATCAGGTCGTGGTCACAGTGGCAAGAGAGTGGCCAAAAAAAAAGCCCCCTCGGGTGAGGGGGCATAAAGGGCGACTTGGGAGTCGCCTGGAGGAGAAGCAGACCGGTCAAAGAACCGGGTAATCCATGCTGGTTAAGCGCTCCGGTCTCGCTGGTGAGACCTGACA
>SKYZ01000209.1 GCA_007127625.1 Aquisalimonas sp.
GCGGTCAGCTCCATGGGTTCACGCAACTGGGCGGCGGTGGGGCCGAACAGGGCGATGCCGGATATCCCCATGAAGAAACCGAACGAGGTAACGATCAAGGTCGCCAGGCGAGTGCCGCGGATTCTTGCTGCCATGGTCATTGCGTCGTCTCCATAAAAAAAAGCGCCTGCGTAGCACCCCCGTCTCAGGGATGCTGCGCAGGCGCCTGTGCCCGTTAATGCCGCCAGCATTGGCAGCGTTCAACACCAACGCTGCAATCCTGATGCCAGAAAGCCGTCCGGTTGTCGCGGTTCACCGGAGACCCCTGTCACTCCGCGCTTTCGCCCTTAGGACGCGGCAACGCTGCCGCATGCGGAACCACGGCCCGGGGTACCGGGAACAGCGATATTGCACCGCGGCAGAGCGGGAGGACCGCTCCCATGCACTCCCCTGGGTCAGGCTTGGACCCTGGTCGGATCGAGGCCGCCGGTTCCGCCGCGGCAGCGCAGCGAACAAGCGGTCAGGGACCCGGGAGGAGGGTAAGAGCGGAATAGCGGGAAGGGTGGTCAGTCGATGGCGGGAGCAACCGCAGCGGCCGTACGCTCCAGGGCACGGTCGTCGCCGGCCGCCACCACCCGACCGATGAGGGTGAGCGCCGGGCTTGGCAGACCTGCGCCGGCAGCACGATCAGCGATATTCCACAGTGTGCCGCGAACGATCCGCTGCTGATCAGTGGTGCCCTCGGCAATCACCGCCACCGGCCAGTCATCCGACAGGCCGTGGGCCCGCAGACCGGCGCAGAAGTCCGCCAGCGGCTGCAGGCCCATGTACACCACCAGCGTCCGGTCACGGCGGGTCAGTGTCGACCAGTCGTCCGGGCTGCGGCCGTCGCGGTCGTGGCCAGTGAGAAACAGCACCGAGCGGGAGTAGTCCCGATGGGTGAGCGGAATCCCCGTGGCTGCGGCGCAGCCGAGGGCCGCTGTCACACCTGGGACCACCTCGCAGGGAATCCCGGCGGCGCGCAGGGCATCCTGTTCCTCGCCGCCACGCCCGAAAATGAAGGGATCGCCGCCCTTGAGCCGCACCACGCTCAGGCCCCGACGGGCATAGTGAATCAGCAGCTCCTCGGTGCGCCCCTGCGGCACATGATGATCACCGCACTTCTTGCCGGCGTAGACGCGCTCCGGTCCAGGGCCGGCCAGGGCCAGGATCGCCGGCGACACCAGGCGGTCGTGCAGGATCACGTCGGCTTCACGCAGCAGCCGTTCGGCCTTGCGGGTCAGCAGTTCCGGGTCACCCGGGCCGGCGCCGACGAGGTAAACGCGGCCCAGGCCGGGCGCCCCATGGGGGCTGAAGCGCCTGCCACGCTCAGGAGTGACGGTCGCGCGATGCCGTGGAGAGGCTTTCAGATCAGTGTCGCGGCTTGCGCCGTCGGGGCTAAAGCCCCTCCCACGAGCATCGGTGGCGGCGTCGGGCTTCTGTGGGAGGGGCTTCAGCCCCGACAACGCACGGCACAAACCGCGAAACATCAGGCCGTCCTCCGGTTCGCCGCCGGCGCGTGGCGCAGGATCAGGTTCTGGATCTCGGGCACGCAGCTGCCGCAGTTGCCGCCGGCCTGGCAGGCGGCGGTGACGGCCGCCGGCTCGATGGCGCCCCCGGCAATGGTGTCGACGATGGTGTTCTCGCCGATGCCGAAGCAGGAGCAGACCGTGCGGCCAACATCCGGGGCGCCGGCCGGCGGACGCCCCGACAGCAAGGCCATGCGGTCGGCGGACGACAGCGTCGCTTCGTCGAACAGGCTTGCCAGCCAGTGGCGACCCGGCAGGGTCTCCAAGGGTCCCATGAACAGGCAACCCATGAGCCGGCCTTCGGCAATCCAGGCCGCGCGGTAGGTGCCCCGGGCAGGGTCTTCGAACTCCACCCAGTCACTGCCATTTCGCAACAGGTCGCGGGCCACGGTGGGCAGGGCGTCCGGGTCGTCGTTCCCCGCGAGTTCGTAGCGAACGAACGAGCCGCCCCGGGCGAATGCCCACCAGGCGCAATGCGGGTGCTCCGCGGGACGCTCACGCAGCAGCATGAAACCGTGCCAGGTCGCATGGGCGGGCGCGACGGCCACCGGTGTGTGCTTATACTCCGGTTCGCCGGACAGGGGATCGGTTGCCGGATTGACCACGGCGTCGGCGCGCCCCTTGACCGCATATTGGGCGCTCCAGTGCATGGGCGCGAAGACGTTGCCGCGACGCTGACCATCATCCAGGACCACGCGGCCGAGGAAATGCCCCCACTGGCTACCGACCCGCGCGAGACCGCCCTGCTCCAGCCCGAACACTCTCGCATCCTCCGGGTGCACCTGGACGAACGGTTCCACGGCATGGGTCGACAGCCGCGCCGCCTTGCCGGTGCGGGTCATGGTGTGCCAATGATCCCGCACCCGGCCGGTGTTCAGCACCAGGGGAAACTGCGGGTCAGGGCGATGCACCGGGGCATGCGGCTCCACCGGCAGGAAACGCGCCCGGCCGGATTCGGTGAAATAGCGTCCGTCGGCGAACAGTCGCGGTGTGTCGGTGCCATCGGCACGCACGGGCCATTGTCGTGGCGCCATGGCGTCGTAGGCGGCACGAGCCATGCCCGCGAGGCCGCCGATGTCGAAGTCCCGCCGGCCGTTGTTCTCGAAGGCGGACAGGCGCACGTGTTCGTCGAAGATCTGATCCGGCCCGCTGTAGGCGAACGCATCACCGAAACCCAGACGCCCGGCGACAGCGCACAGGGCCTGCCAGTCCGCCCGTGTCTCGCCGGGCGCCGGCAGAAACGGCCGCTGACGGGAGATGCGCCGCTCGGAGTTGGTGACCGTGCCGTCCTTTTCGCCCCATGCCAGGGCCGGCAGCAGCACGTCGGCGACTTCGGTGGTGTCCGTGTGCGCCATGGCCTCGGAGACCACCACCAGTTCACACTCCCTCAACGCATCACGCACCCTGTCCGCGTCCGGGAGGCTCACCGCCGGGTTGGTGGACATGATCCAGACGGCCTTGATCTCGCCGCGGGCGACGGCCTGGAACAGGTCCACGGCCTTGTCGCCGGGGCCGGTCACCAGGTTTGGCGCATCCCAGAAGCGGCGGACCCGGTCCACGTCCTCCGGGGCGAAGTCCATGTGCGCGGCCAGCTGATTGGCAAGCCCGCCGACCTCACGACCGCCCATGGCGTTGGGCTGGCCGGTGATGGAGAAGGGCCCCGTGCCCGGCCGGCCGATGCGGCCGGTGAGCAGGTGGCAGTTGATGATGGCGTTGACCTTGTCGGTACCGGCGCTGGACTGATTCACCCCCTGGGAGAACAGCGACACAGTCTTCTCCGTGCGGGTGAACAGCCGGAAGAACTGCACCACGTCGCCTTCCGGGAGGTCGCACTGGGCGGCGACATCGGGGACGGAACCGCCGCTGCGCGCCATCTCGATGGCCTGACCGAACCCCTCGGTATGCTGTTCGAGAAAGACGTAATCCACCTGACCGTCCCGTGCGAGGTGGTTCAGCAACCCGTTCCACAGCCACACGTCCGTGCCCGGGGCCAGCGGCAGATGCAGGTCGGCAATTTCGCAGGTGTCGGTGCGCCGCGGGTCGATGACCACCACCCGCATGTCCGGGTTCTCCGCCTTGGCCGCCTTCACCCGCTGATAGAGCACCGGGTGGCACCAGGCCAGGTTGGAGCCCGCAAGCACCAGCAGCTCGGCCTCTTCGAGGTCGGCGTAGTTGCCGGGCAAGGTATCCGAGCCGAAGGCGCGCTTGTGGCCCGTCACCGCCGAGGCCATGCACAGGCGTGAGTTGGTGTCCACGTGGGGGGTGCCGATGAAGCCTTTGAACAGCTTATTGGAGACGTAGTAATCCTCGGTGAGCATCTGGCCGGAGCCATAAAACGCCACCGCCTCCGGGCCGTGCTCGGCGATGATGCGCCGGAGGCCGTCGGCCACCGTCTCCAGCGCCGTATCCCAGTCGGACCGTTCACCGTGCACCACCGGGTGCAGCAGCCGGCCGTCCAGGTCCACGGTCTCGCCCAGAGCAGCCCCCTTGGAGCACAGGCGCCCGTAATTGGCCGGATGCTCCGGGTCACCCTGGATCGTCGCGGTGTTGTCGGCGTCGCGCGACGCCAGGACGCCGCAGCCGACACCGCAGTAGGGGCAGGTCGTGCGGATCGTTTGCGAGTGCTGGTCGTGCATGGTGACACCTCTTCGCGCTGCGCGTGTCCGAGCTGGCATGGGGCGGCTGCGTGGAATCGCGACTGACGTCGCTCCCACAGGGGGGCATGCACGATGCCTTCCCGAGAGCTACCGTGAGAGCGACGTCAGTCGCGATCGACCCGCCGCCCCTTCAGCCCAGGGGCATGTTGCCGACAGATCTGGTCGCGGCTGCAGCCGCGACCCTCCCAGGGCCTCAGGTCAAGGGCTCCGGGTTCAGATACAGATCGCCATCGTCGTTACGCACCTCGAAGCGCGGTACGCAGCCCACGTCCGGCGCCCTGGCCGCGCCCTTGTCCAGGTGGATGTTCCACTGGTGCAGGGGGCAGGTGACCAGTCGGCCGTGGACCTGCCCCTCGGACAGCGGGCCGCCCTGGTGGGGGCAGCGGTCCAGCAGGGCGAAGACTTCATCGGTGCCGTTGCGGAACACGGCCACGGGGCCGTGGGCGGTTTCCACGACGCGGGCGCCGAGGCGGGGAATGTCATCCAGGCGGCCGACGGGGAGCCATTGGGCTGTCTCGGCGGTGGGTTGAGCTTGTGCAGTCATGGGTTCACCTATGCTGTATTGCATGTCCTGGTGCCGGTAAGGCAGGCAGCCGTCGCGACTGATGTCGCTCCCACGGGGAGGTACTCCCCGGTGCTTTCCCGAGGCCGCCGTGGGAGCGACGTCAGTCGCGATGCCGCTGATTCCGAGCTCACCCCGCTTTCCTCAGCGGTTCGAACTTCTCCTGGTGGTTCTTGCTGTAGAACTTCCAGGGGTCTTCCTGGGCCTGCTTCTGGGAGGCGTGGAAGCGCTCCGCCAGGGTTTTCCGGCCCTCGGCGTCCTCGACGACACGATCCTTGACGTAGCTCAGGCCCACCCGCTCGATCCAGGGCGCGGTACGCTCCAGGTAGCGGGCCTCCTCGCGGTAGAGCTGCAGGAACGCGGCGGCGTACTCCTTGACCTCCTCCATGGTTTCCACGCGGCAGAGCACGTCCGTGGCGCGGACCTTGACGCCGCCATTGCCACCCACGTGCAGCTCCCAGCCGGACTCGATGGCGACCACGCCGAAGTCCTTGATGCTGGCCTCGGCGCAGTTGCGCGGGCAGCCGGAGACGGCCATCTTGAACTTGTGCGGTGTCCAGGTGCCCCAGGTCATCTCCTCGAGCTCAATGCCGCAGGTGGTGGAATCCTGGGTACCGAAGCGGCACCACTCGGAGCCGACACAGGTCTTCACGGTCCGCAGGGCCTTGCC
>SKYZ01000263.1 GCA_007127625.1 Aquisalimonas sp.
GGCCCTGTCCGCCCAGGTCCGATGCCAGCAGCGAGAACGCCGTCTCCGTCGCATAGCTCTCGACGTCCATGACCCGAGGCGTGATGCCGGCCGCTTCGCAGGCGTCCACCCGACTCTCGACATTGTCGGACCGGGACGCCACGAGCAGCACGTCGACATTGTTTTCGCCTTCCGACGCCCCCATCACCTGGAAATCGAGGTTAACCTCGTCCAGCGGGTAGGGAACGTACTGATCGGCCTGCAGCTCGATCTGAGCCTCCAGCTCCTGTTCGCCCAGGTCCGCCGGCATGGCAATGGTCTTGCTGATGGCGGCGGAGCCCGGCACGGCCAGAGCGGCAGAGCGGAGCTTGGTGCGAGACCGCTTCACTGCGGCCTTGATGGCCTCGGAAACGGCATCGATATCAGAGATGCTTTTTTCCACCACGGCATTGGCGGGGAGCGGCTCCACCGCGTAGCTTTCAACGCGATACTTGCCGTCCTGGCCCTTGAGCTCCAGCAGCTTGATGGCAGTGGAGCTGATGTCGATGCCCAACAGTGGTGGGCTTTTCTTGCGAAAGAGTCCCACGGAAAATCCCTTGTCGTTATATGGCTTTAGAGTAAGGATGTGCCCTGGAACATTCAGAGTTCATCCTAACTATAGATCAAAAGGCGAGAAATGAAAATCGAAGCCTGTGATCCAATGCTCGTCCCTGCGGTTATAACGCTTTATACTCTGCGAAACCGAGACAACGTAGACACTATTGGAACCCATGCGCCGATTCTCCCGCATCCTTGTGTACGGTCTGGCGACCGTGCTGTCCCTCGCGCTGTTGGCGGCCGTTGGGGTCGCCGGCGTGTATCTTTACCTGGCGCCGCAGCTCCCGGACGTCGAAACGCTCCGGGACGTGCGCTATCAGGAACCGCTGCGCGTGTACGCCAATGATGGCCAGTTGATCGCCGAGTTCGGCGAGAACCGGCGCGAGCCGGTTCGTTATGATGCCATCCCCGAGCGCATGCGTCAGGCCTTCATCGCCGCCGAAGACCAGCGCTACTTCGATCACCCCGGCGTCGACTACCAGGGGCTGGCCCGCGCCGTCCTGCACCTGGCCCGACATCGCGAAATCGGCCCCGGTGGCAGCACCATCACCATGCAGGTGGCCCGCAACTTCTTTCTCAGTCGTGAGCAGACCTACCTGCGTAAACTGAACGAAATTCTCCTGGCGTTCAAGATTGAGCGCGAGCTCGACAAGGAACAGATTCTCGAACTGTATCTCAACAAGATCTATCTCGGGCAGCGTGCCTACGGCGTGGGGGCGGCGTCGCAGATCTACTACGGTGTGGATCCGGATGAGCTGACCCTGGCCCAGACGGCGATGATTGCGGGTCTGCCCAAGGCGCCGTCGGCATGGAATCCGGTCGCCAACCCGGAGCGGGCCCTGCAGCGCCGTGCGTATGTTCTTCGCCGGATGCACGAGTCGGGGTTCATCTCCGATGAGGAGCTTGCCGAGGCCAGTACCCAGCCGGTCACCGCTCATGTACGCCGTGCACGTCCCACCGTATCGGCGCCGTTCATCGCCGAGATGGCCCGCGACCACGTGGTGGACATGGTCGGTGACCGCGCCTACACCGGCGGGTACCGGGTGCACACCACGCTTGATCCCGAGTTGCAGCGGCACGCCGATCGCGCCCTGCGGGACAACCTCATGACCTATGACCGGCGACACGGGTATCGCGGGCCGGAGGGGCGTGTCGACCTGGACGAGCACGCCGATGCCGATGCCTGGGATCGTGTTCTCGGTGGTCTGCGGACCCTCGGTGGCCTGCGCCCCGGCCTGGTGGTGGAGGTTGGCGAGACGGCGACGGTGTACCTCGGTGACGGCGAGCGCGTGGAGCTGGGTCTGGAGGCCATGGAGTGGGCCCGGCCACGGGTGACCCAGGCGGTGGTCGGCGACCCGCCGGAGGCGGTCACTGATGTGGTGAGTGCCGGCGACGTCGTGCGCGTGCAGCGCGTCGGTGACGACGACGTGCGACTGTCCCAGGTCCCGGACGTGGAAGGCACGGTTATCAGTCTGTCGCCGCGCAGCGGTGCAGTCCTGGCGCTGAGTGGCGGATTCGACTTCCGCAAGAGCCAGTTCAACCGTGCCGTGCAGGCCGTGCGACAGCCGGGTTCGGCGTTCAAGCCATTCATCTATTCCGCGGCGCTGGAGAACGGCTACACCACGGCCAGCATTGTCAACGACGCGCCGGTGGTCTTTCGCGACGATGCCCTGGAGAGTACCTGGCGCCCCGAAAACTACACCGGTCGGTTCTACGGCCCGACCCGCATGCGCGAGGCGCTGGCACAGTCCCGGAATCTGGTTTCCATCCGTGTCCTTCGGGATGTGGGGACGGGCACCACAATCGACCACCTGGGCCGCTTTGGATTCCCCGCCGAACGCATGCCGGACAACCTCTCCCTGGCTCTGGGGAGTGCCGGGGTTACCCCGCTGGAGCTGACGGCGGGCTACGCGGTGTTCGCCAACGGCGGTTACCGGGTGGAGCCCTACTTCATCTCCCGGGTGGAGGATGGCGACGGCAACGTGATCCAGGCCGCCGAACCGACACTCGCATGCGAGCAGTGCAGCGATCTCGGCATCCACCAGGGGGTGCGTCTGGGCGTGGGCGAAGACCCCGCTGCCGAGGCCAACGAGGACATCCGCCTGACGCCCACCTATCGGCCGGCGGAGCGCGTGATCTCGGAGCAGAACGCCTATCTGATGACCAGCATGCTGCAGGACGTGATCAGCCGCGGTACCGGGCGGGCGGCGCGCCGGCTCGGCCGTGACGATCTGGCCGGCAAGACGGGCAGTACCAATGATCTCCACGACGCCTGGTTCGCCGGGTACAACCCCCACCTGGTGACAACGGCATGGATCGGATTCGATCAGGCTCGCACCATGGGTCCCGGGGAGACCGGTTCACGGGCGGCGCTGCCGATCTGGACCGACTTCATGGAGCGGGCGCTTGGTGAGGTGCCGGAGAAGCAGCCGCAGCGCCCGGGTGGTCTGGTGACGGTGCGTATCGATCCCGAGTCCGGCCTGGTCACGGATTCCGGTAATCCCGACGCGATTTTCGAGACCTTCCGTTCAGATCAGGTGCCGGAGCGTGATCCGGATGCGCGTCGTAACGGCGGTGACCGCGAGCGGAATCGGGGTGACTCGCCGCTGTTCTGAGTTGGTACGTCGTCACCAGGGCGGGCGACAGTGAGGTGATTCATGGCGAAACAGGCAACCACCCGCGATCAGCGCATGCGTCAGCGTCTCACCCAGGAGGCCGCCCGAATCATGGTGGACGAGGGGGTGCGTGACTACTATCAGGCCAAGCGCAAGGCCGCGGTCCGGCTGGCCGCCCCCGATACCCAGAACATGCCCCGAAACCGGGAAATCCAGGAGGCCGTGGCCGAGTACCAGCGGTTGTTCCAGGGGGAGGGGCAGGTCCAGCGCCTGCGGGAGCTGCGTGAGGCGGCACGCGAGGCCATGCAGTTCTTCGGGCGGTTTCGTCCGAGGCTGGTTGGTGCGGTGCTGGATGGCACCGCCGGGGACTGGTCCGACGTCAGTCTGCATCTGTTCGCCGATACCCCCGAGGAACTCGATGTTTTCCTCATGGATAACGGCATTCCCTTCGAGTGGGCCGAGCGGCGGCTACGGTTCAAGCGGGATGCCTGGGCGACGCTGCCAGTGTACCGGTTCGTGGCGGGAGACGTCATGGTGGACATGACCGTTTTCACGCCGGATGGCCTGCGTCAGGCGCCGCTGAGTCCGGTGGATGGTCAGCCCATGGAGCGGGCCAATCTGCAGGCGTTGGAAGCGCTGCTTGCCGGGAGCGGCGGGCAGGACGATGCCCTGACCATTCCCCTGGTGGGCCGGTAGCGGATCAGCACGCCACCTGCCGCAGTTGCTGCCCTGTCCGGAATGTCCCTTTGCGCGCTGTTGCGCCTGGTCGCAATACATGCATCGGCCGCGCCGGTGGGTGGCCGATGCATGTGCGGGAGCAGTGGTTCAGCGTTTGTCGACGGGCACGTAGTCCCGCTTGGCGGCGCCGGTGTAGATCTGGCGTGGCCGGCCGATGCGCTGCTCCGGATCCGACACCATCTCCATCCACTGAGCCACCCAGCCGGGGGTGCGGCCGAGCGCGAACATCACCGTGAAGAACGACATGGGGATGCCCAGGGCACGGTAGATCAGCCCGGAGTAGAAATCCACGTTCGGGTACAGTTTGCGCTCGACGAAGTAGTCGTCGCTCAGGGCGATCTCTTCCAGCTTGACGGCCAGTTCCAGCTGCGGATCGTTACCCATGCCCATCTCCTCCAGGACCTCGTGGCAGGTCTCGCGGATGATGGTCGCCCGGGGATCGTAGTTCTTGTAGACGCGGTGACCGAAGCCCATGAGGCGGAAGGGGTCGTCCTTGTCTTTCGCCTTGGCGATGAACTTCTCGACGTTCCGCGCGTCGCCGATTTCCTCGAGCATGCGCAGCACCGCCTCGTTGGCACCGCCGTGGGCCGGCCCCCAGAGTGCGGCGCAGCCGGCGGAGATCGCCGCGAACGGGTTGGTGCCCGTGCTGCCCGCCAGGCGCACCGTGGAGGTGCTGGCGTTCTGTTCGTGATCGGCGTGAAGGATGAGCAGCTGGTCCAGTGCCTTCTCGGCCACCGGGTTGATCTTGTACTCCTCCGACGGGCGGGAGAACAGCATGTTCAGGAGGTTGCCGCTATAGCTCAGCCGGTTCTTCGGGTACACGAAGGGCTCGCCGACGAAGTGCTTGAATGCCGCCGCGGCGATGGTGGGCATCTTGGCAATGATCCGGTTGGCACAGAGCTGACGGCTCGCCGGGTCGTTGATGTCAATGCTGTCGTGATAGAACGCGGACAGGGAACCGACCACCGCCGTGAGCATGGCCATGGGATGCGCGTTGTAGTGAAAGCCGTTGAAGAAGTTCTTCAGGCTCTCGTTCACCATGGTGTGCCGGGTAATGGAGTCTACGAAATTCTCCAGCTGCGTCTTGTCCGGCAGCTCGCCGTAGAGCAGCAGGTAGGACACTTCCAGGAAGGTGCTGTGTTCGGCGAGCTGCTCGATGGGGTAGCCGCGATAGAGCAGGGTTCCCTCGTCACCGTCGATGAAGGTGATGTCGCTGCGGCAGCTGGCCGTGGAGGTGAAGCCGGCGTCGTAGGTGAACTGGCCGAACTCCCCGTAGAGGGACTTGATGTCGATGGCCTTCGGACCGTGGGTGCCTTCGCGCACCGGGAGTTCCAGGCTCTTGCCGGAAGCATTGTCCGTGAGCGTCACAGTGTTCTTGGACATTCGGTGTACTCCTCGTCTCTACGGGCCATTCAAGCCACGCCTGAACCGGCGGTGACGGAGCCGCACTGTGGTGACGGTTGCTGGGGAAC
>SKYZ01000144.1 GCA_007127625.1 Aquisalimonas sp.
ACGGACACCGGGTCACCCTTGCGCTGGGGCACCTCGATGGGAATGATCTGGTCACGGAAGTGCCCGGCCTCCATGGCCGCAACCGCCCGCTGCTGGGACTGCGCTGCGAACTCGTCCTGCTCCTGGCGGGAGATGCTGTACTTCTCCGCCAGGTTCTCCGCTGTGACGCCCATGTGATACTGGTTGAAGGCATCCCAGAGACCATCGCGGATCATGGTGTCGTCGAGCTTCCAGTCGCCCATGCGCTGCCCGTTGCGGGAGTTCGGCAGCACGTGGGGCGCCTGGCTCATGCTCTCCTGGCCACCGGCGACCACGATCTCGGCATCCCCCAGGGCAATGGCCTGGGCCGCCATGGAGACCGCCTTGAGCCCGCTGCCGCAGACCTTGTTGATGGTCATCGCCGGGACGCGCTCCGGGATGCCCGCGTGAATGGAAGACTGCCGGGCGGGGTTCTGGCCAACGCCGGCGGTGAGCACCTGCCCGAGAATGACCTCGTCGACCTGGTCCGGCGAGACCCCCGCGCGCTCCAGTGTACCCCTGATCACCTGCGTGCCCAGCTGGACCGCGGTAAGGCTCGACAACGAGCCACCAAAGCCACCGACAGCACTCCGGTGTGCCGCTACAATGACCGCATCTTCCATACTCACCTCCAGGACTCTGTTTATCGGGACCAATGCGTCGCATTGGTCACCGGATTGTGCGGGCCAGGCCGGAGGGGGGCAACCCGCCGGGGCGTTGCGCGGAACCGACCCTTGCACCAGTATACTCGCAGCGCGTCCCTGTGAGGCTCAAGCGAGGACAATCCATGGGCCATCGGCCGAACATACTCGAAGCCGCGTCGCTGCCGACTCTGCCTTACGTCAGCCACGAGATCCTGCTCCAGGTCAATTCCGAGGAAGCGGATATCGCCAGCCTCGCGCACACGCTCGGCCGCGAACCGTCCCTGGCCGCACGCATTGTCTCCACGGCCAACAGCGCTTTCTATACCGGCCAGGGCAGCATCAGCGGCCTGGACGAGGCGGTGATGCGTCTGGGGCTCAACCGCCTGCGCGTGCTGGCAACCTCCATTCTGCTGCGCAACCAGTTCGACGCTTCGCGCTGTCCCGGATTCCAGCCGGCGCGCTACTGGCAGCACGCCATCGCCACCGCGGGAGCAAGCGGGCGGCTGGCGCAGGCCGCCGCCCTGGACCCCGCCCCTGCACAACTTGCGGGGCTACTGCACTCCATCGGCGTGCTGCTGCTGGCACACAGCTTCCCGCGGGAGCTCAAAGAGGTATTCGCAACGCGCAACAGCCAGCCCGATGCCGGCCTGGCGGCACTGGTCCGGGGGCAACTGGACGTCGACCATCACCAGGCTGGTGCCATGCTCCTGCGGGAGTGGGAACTGCCTGTGACGGTCTGTGCCCTGGTCGAAGCCATGGGGACGCCCGGGGCCGAGCGTGAACCCGGCCTTCTGGGACTGCTGCGCAATGCTGCGAACTGGGCGGATACGGGCTTTGACGAGCCGGTGCCGCCGCCGCTGCAGGAACGTGGACTGGATGCCCCCGCCCTGGCCCGTGTGGCCAGCGCCTGCCGTCGCGAGCACGAAGAAACCGTCGCCCTTGCGGGACTGCTCGCCGACTGAGGCCCGGCAAGTGGCAACGCCGCGGCAAATCAGCCCTGCCGGGCGTCCGCCTCGCCCTCGCTGGCCAGCCGCAGGAAGGCGTGGGCCTTGTCCCGGGTCTCCTGGTACTCGGCCTGCTCCTCGGAATCCATCACCAGCCCGCCACCGGCGCGATAGGTCATCACGCCACCCTGGCATACGGCCGTCCGGATCGTGATGCTGGTGTCCATTGCGCCGTCGTAACCGATGTAGCCGATGGCCCCGCAATACGGGCCACGACGCGCCGGCTCCAGCTCGGCAATGATCTCCATGGCCCGCTTCTTCGGTGCTCCCGTGATGGAGCCGCCGGGAAAACATGCCCGCAGCAGGGAGACGGCATCTTCGCCCGGTCGCAGACGGCCCTCCACCACGCTGACCATGTGATGGACGCTGGCAAAGGTTTCGACTCCGAACAGGCGCGGCACCCGGACGCTGCCGGTCCGGCACACCCGGCCCAGATCGTTGCGCAGCAGGTCCACGATCATCACGTTCTCCGCCCGGTCCTTGGCACTGGCCTGGAGCTCCTCGGCCAGCTCCCGATCCCGGGCCGGGTCAGGGCTGCGCGGTCGCGTGCCCTTGATGGGCCGGGTCTCCACACGATCCCCCTCCAGCGCCAGGAACCGCTCGGGCGATAGGCTGAGCACGGCGCGCCCGTCCGGCAGACTGAGCCATGCACCGTGGGGCACGGGGCTCCAGCGTCGCAGGCGGCGATAGGCATCCCAGGGGTCACCCGTATAACTGCAGCGGAAGGCGCGGGCCAGGTTGACCTGGTAGCAGTCACCATCCCGGAGATACCGCTTGACCGCACGGAAGGCGCGGCCATAACCCTCGCGCCCGGGCTCCTCGCGCAAGGGGCCGGCGCGAAAGCGCTGCGCCGCCGCGGCCTCTCCCGCCCTGAGCCGCGGCAGCATGGCCGCTGCTGCCGCCTCGCCACCGGGACGCTCCACCAGCACGGCGCGGCAATCGACATGATCCAGCACGACGACACAGTCGTAGAAGCCCAGCCACAGCTCGGGCATGCCGTCCCCGGGCCGCGGATCCATTCCGCCGACCACTTCGGCGTGCCCCAGGTCGTAGCCGAAATACCCCAGCGCGCCGCCACTGAACGGCAGTCCGCTCACCCCGGGCTCAGGTGCGCCGAGCAGTTCCCTGACAGCGTCCCAGGGGTCGCCGCCGATCTCCGCCCAGACACCGTCCTCCTGCCGCCAGATGCGCCCGGCTTCCTGCAACAGCGCGCGCGTCGGCAATGCCGCCATGACGTCGAAACGCGCCTGCGCCCCCGGGCCACCGCTGTCGAGCCACGCTGCCCCGGCCAGATCCCGGAGGCGCTCGAACAGTGCCGCAGGATCGGCTGGATAGGGCAGTTCGTGCACCAGCGGCGCGGTCACGGACACCCACCCCGCGACTCGTCGTGGATGCAGAATGGTTGCATTCGCGGTGTGTTCCCGCTCAACAGAGGTTGCAACATTTTCTGGTAATGTTTCATCCTGACTGGTTGGAAATTTGTCTCGGCCGGCGACACAGCACCACCCTTTCGCAGGATGGCACATGCTGGCAACAATACAGTCCTGTCGGTATGGTTACGAACAGGAGTGCGGCGGCCCGGGACAGGGCGCGGGAAGCATAGAACACGCCGCCCGTTGAAGAACAGAACCAGCGAGGATGGAGACCATGAACGACACCACACAGAACCCCGCTCAAGCCTACGACAGTCAGCCTTGGCTTGCTTCCTACGGCGAGGGCGTCGACAGGGAATTCAACCCGCTGCCGGATCGCAACCTCGCCGACCTCATCCGGCGCGTGGCCAAGGACAACGGTGACAAGACCGCCTTCATCACCTGCCTGGACAACGGCCTGCACGGTGAGATGACCTTCCACGATGCGGACGCGAACTCGGACCAGTTCGCCGCCTATCTGCGCTTCGAACTCGGCCTGGAGCCCGGCGAGCGTGTGGCCGTGCAACTGCCGAACTGCCAGTCGTACCCGGTGGCCGTGTTCGGGATCCTCAAGGCTGGCCTGGTACTGGTCAACGTCAACCCGCTCTACACGCCGCGGGAGACCAACCACCAGCTCAAGGACAGTGGCGCCCGGGCGTTGCTGATGTTCAACCTGTTCGGCCACAACATCAAGGAAGCCACCGCCGGCACCGACGTCTCCCATGTCATCATGGCCGGCGCCGCCGAGTTCTTCCCGGGGCCGCGGCGGCTGCTCATCAACACGGTCATGAAGCTCAAGAAGATGGTGCCGGAGCCCACGGGGGAAGTGACGCCGATCAAGGAGGCGCTGTCCCGGGGCAAGGCACACGTGTCCAAGCTGGAGGATCCGGTCCGGCGGGGCCCGGACGATCTGGCGGCACTGCAGTACACCGGCGGCACCACCGGCCCGGCCAAGGGGGCAATGCTCACCCACGGCAACCTGCTGGCGAACCTGGCGCAGGTATACACCGTGTCCAAGCCGGTGATCGAGCCGGGCAAGGAGACCGTGCTCACGGCACTGCCGCTCTACCACATCTTCGCCTTCACCAATAACCTGATGGGCTTCTACTACACCGGCTGCCGCAACGTGCTCTGCCCCTCTCCGCGGCCGCCGAGCAACCTGCGGAAGGCCTTCGAGAAGTTCGAGATCACCCAGTTCGCGGGCGTCAACATCCTCTTCCACGCCCTGGCCAACGAAGCGTGGTTCAAGGACAACCCGCCGCCCCTGCGCCAGACCGTCTCCGGCGGCACCGCGCTGCACCAGTCGGTGGCCCAGGAATGGCAGGACTGCACCGGAGTGCAGCCCACGGAGGGATACGGTCTGTCCGAGACAAGCCCGGTGGTCACCGTGAACCAGCCCACCGGCGAGAACCGCCTGGGCACCATCGGCCTGCCGGTGCCAGGCACCATCGTGCGGATCATCGACGACGAATGGAATCCGGTGCCCCCGGGCGAGGTCGGCGAACTGGCGGTCAAGGGCCCGCAGGTGTTCCAGGGATACTGGAACAAGCCCGAGGAGACCGACGCGGTACTCAAGGACGGCTTCTTCCGCACCGGCGACATGGCCATCATGGACCCGGACGGCTTCTTCCGTATCGTCGACCGCAAGAAGGACATGATCGACGTCAGCGGCTTCAACGTGTACCCGAACGAGGTCGAGGAGGTGCTCAGCGAGCACCCGGACATCGACGAAGCCGCGGTCATCGGCATTCCCAACCAGGAAGCCGGCGGCGAGACAGTGCGTGCCTACGTGGTCACGCGCAACAAGGAGCTCAAGGAAGAGGACGTGATCGAGTTCGCACGCAAGAACCTGACCGCGTACAAGGTACCCAAGGAGATCCGCTTCGCCGACGATCTGCCCAAGACGCCCGTGGGCAAGATCCTGCGCAAGGACCTGCGCAACCAGGTGCTCAAAGAGGAGGGCTGACGGGCCATCATGGGCTGGTTAGCGGGTGTCCGTGACCAGATACTGGGTGCCCCGCGGGTCCGCCTGAATCTCGCGCTGCAGGGCGGCGGTAGCCACGGCGCTTTCACATGGGGCGTGCTGGATCGTCTGCTCGAAGAGCGGCGCATCAACTACGACGGCATCAGCGGCGCCAGCGCCGGTGCCGTCAACGCCGTCGCCTTTGCCAGCGGCTTCCTCGCGGCCGGACGCCAGGGCGCCCGCAACAGCATGGAGCAGCTCTGGCGCCGGATCAGCGAGCAGGCACAGATGGGCCCGCTGCAGACCACGCCGCTGGACTATCTGCTGCATGGCTGGAACCGGGAC
>SKYZ01000083.1 GCA_007127625.1 Aquisalimonas sp.
TCGCGGCCACAACCGAAGAAGCTGCCCAGGCGCTGGACGAGGCCGCACAGGCGTACGCCGAAGAGTGCGGTGTCGACCATCTGGAGTACCGGCACCGGCAGCCCAGACACTCCGACTGGCTGGGCAAAGATCTCTACGTGACCTTCCGCAAACCGATCGACTCCGACGTCGATGCCAACATGCAAGCCATCCCCCGCAAGCAGCGCCGCATGGTGCGTCAGGGCATGAAAGCGGGCCTCACCAGCGGGTTCGATGACGATGTCGACCGGTTCTTCCGCATCTACGCCCAGAGCGTGCACCGCATGGGCACGCCGGTGTTCAGTAAGCGCTACTTTCAGGTGCTGCGGGATGTCTTCGCGGAGGACTGCCGCATCCTCACCGTCCAGCGCGGTGAGGAGCCGGTGGCGAGCGTCATGACCTTCTATTTTCGTGACGAGGTCCTGCCGTATTACGGCGCGGGGATGCCCGTTGCCCGGGAGGTGGCCGGGTATGATTTTCTCTACTGGGAGCTCATGCGCCGCGGCTGTGAGGCCGGCTATCGCTTGTTCGATTATGGCCGGAGCAAGAAGGGCACCGGCTCCTACAGCTTCAAGAAGAACTGGGGTTTCGAGCCGGAACAACTCCACTACGAGTTTCAGCTCCACCGCGGCAACAGGGTGCCGGACAACAATCCGTTGAATCCCAAGTATCAGCGCGCGATCCGTCTGTGGCAGCGCCTCCCCCTGCCAGTGGCGAACCTGCTCGGGCCGCACATCGTGAAGAACCTGGGGTAGCACCATGGACGATCTGCTGTTGCTCACACACCGGATTCCCTGGCCCCCCAACAAGGGCGACAAGATCCGCTCCCACCATCTGCTGCGCTACCTGGCGGAACGCTACCGCGTCCACCTCGGCACCTTTATTGATGACCCCGCCGACGAACAGCATATTGCTGCCCTGCACGAGCTGTGCGCCAGCGTCCACGTCGGGCGTCTCGACCCCCGCAGGGCCCGGTTGCGGGCGCTGTCCGGGTTGCTGACGGGGGCACCGCTCAGCCTGCCCTATTACCGGGACGCGGAGCTCGCCCGCTGGGTCCGTGGGGTGGTCAGCGAGCACCGCATCGAGCAGGCCCTGGTCTTCTCGTCCCCCATGGCCCAATACCTTGATGGCTTGCCGAGCGTGCGCCGTGTTGTGGATCTCGTGGACGTGGACTCGGACAAGTGGCGTCAGTACGCCGCGGTCAGGCACCAACCGGCGCGCTGGGTGTACGCGCGCGAGGCACGCCGCTTACTCGCCTATGAACGCGGCATCGTGGCCGCCGCCGATGCGGCGCTCCTGGTGTCCGAGGAAGAGGCGGCGCTCTTTCGTCAGTTGGCGCCTGAGAGCGCGGATAAGACCGTGGCACTTCACAATGGCGTGGATACGGCATTTTTTGACCCCGCGCATCGCGGCGTCTCGCCGTACCCGGATGATGCGCTTCCCCTGGTGTTCTCCGGGGCCATGGATTACTGGCCCAACGAGCAGGCGGTGTCCTGGTTCGCGCGCCACGTTCTCCCGCGCGTGCGCGAGGCCGATCCGCGCGTCAGCTTTCATATTGTCGGCAGTCGCCCGTCCCGAGTGGTCCAGGCCCTGTCCCAGGAGTCGGGCATCGAAGTCACCGGTTTCGTCGACGATATTCGCCCCTGGCTCGGTCACGCCGCCATGGCCGTGGCACCGCTGAAAACCGCCCGAGGCGTTCAGAACAAGGTGCTGGAAGCCATGGCCATGGGACGCCCGGTGATCGGCACCCCGGAGGCGCTCTCCGGGATAACGGCCACCGTTGGTGAAGACGTGCTTCAGGCGGATGAGCCCGAGGCGTTCGCGGACGCCATCTCGGCACATCTCGTTCGCCCGGACCGGCGGCTTGGAGAGCGTGCCCGCGCCTGCGTGGTCGAGCGCTACGGGTGGGAGGCGCAGCTTGGGCGACTTGATCGCCTCCTCACTGGTCAGCAGACGGAACACCCGCCATCGGTGGTCACCGATGCGGTCGCCATTAAGGAGGTAAGCCATGGCCGTTGAAGGGCGCAGCTTGAGCCCGGTTCAGGGGCTTCCCATGCACTGGCGACAGCCGCTGGCGGCCTTGGTCGTTGGGCTGGTGGCGCTGTTCACGGTATTCCACCAGGCCTACTGGAGCATGGTAGAGACGTGGACGCGCTCCGAGACGTTCGCTCACGGGTTCCTGATCGTCCCGATTGTGCTGTTCCTGATCTGGCGCCAGCGCCACGCCCTGGCCGACCTGCAACCGACGCCCTACCCACTGGCCGCCGTCGTGGTCGCGGCGCTCGGCTTCGCGTGGTTGCTCGGCGAACTCGTGGACGTGCTGTCGGTGCGCCAGTTCGCCGTGATGCTGATGCTCCCGGCTGTCGTCTGGTTGCTGCTGGGCACGCGGGTTGTACTGCAGCTCAAGTTTCCACTGGCCTACCTGTTGTTCGCGGTGCCCTTCGGCGAGTTCCTGGTCCAGCCGCTCATGATCTACACGGCGGACTTCACCGTGGCCATGGTGCGACTCACGGGCATTCCCGTGTACCGCGACGGCATGTACTTCGACCTGCCTACCGGACGCTGGGCCGTTGTGGAGGCCTGCAGCGGCATTCGCTATCTCATCGCGTCTGTGGCGCTGGGCGCCATATACGCCTACATGACGTACCGAACCTGGTTCCGCCGCATCGCGTTCATGGTGGCTGCGGTGATCGTGCCCATCGTGGCCAATGGGCTGCGTGCCTATATGATCGTCATGATCGGTCATCTCAGCGGCATGGAACTCGCCGTCGGCGTGGATCACCTGCTCTACGGCTGGGTGTTCTTCGGCGTGGTGATCTTCCTGATGTTCTGGATCGGAAGCTTCTGGCGTCAGGACGGCCACACCGCAAACACCGCGCCGGATTCCACGCCCGGGCATCGGCCCTCGCAGTCCGCGCTCGCGGTGTCCCTGGCCCTCGCGGTGGCCGTCATCGTGGCCATGCCCGCCTATGCAGCCTGGATGGATCGTGGCGCCTGGCCGGCGCCCGACCTGGGAGCGGTGCCAGCGGGTGTCAACGGCTGGGAGCAAACGCACGCGGACGAGCTCTGGCGGCCGGACTACCACAACGCCCGCGATGAATGGCATGCCGTCTTCGAGCGAGACGGCCAGCGCGTCGGACTCTACGTCGGCTTCTACGCCGAGCAGACCCGGTACGGGAAGATGGCGGCCTGGGAGAACACGCTTGCCGGGCGCAGGAACTCGGACTGGCGTCAGCGCAATGCCGGTTCGGCCCACGAGGACGCGCGGCGCGCGCTTCTGAGTGGTGCCGATACGCAGCTCGTGGCGTGGCAGTGGTACTGGGTTGACGGGCGGCTGACCACCAGCCGGCATCTGGTCAAGGGCCTGGAAGCTGTCTCCCGACTGCTCGGCGGCACCGACGATGCCGCCAACATTGTCGTCTTCGCGGAGTACCAGGGCCGGCCGGGGGAGGCCGAGGAGGCTATGGCGCCGTTTGCCGAGGCGATGCTGCCCGAGGTCCGGGAACGGCTTCGCGAAACGGGTGAGCGGTGAGCGCTGTGGCTGTCGCGAACGCACGCGATGGTCGGGACGCCCGGCCACTGGTTGCGCACATCCTCTATCGTCTGGGCATGGGGGGGCTCGAGAACGGGCTGGTCAACCTGATCAACGCGCTGCCGGCCCATCGCTACCGCCATGCCGTCATCTGCCTGGATGACTACACCGCGTTCGCCGGGCGGATCCAGCGGCCTGATGTGGAACTGCATGCGCTGCACAAGCCGCCGGGGCTTGGCCTGGGGACGCAGCTCCAGCTCTGGAAGTTGCTGCGCCGACTTCGCCCCGACATCGTCCATAGCCGCAACCTCGCCGCGCTTGAATGCCAGTGTGTGGCAGCCCTGTCCGGGGTGCCCATCCGCATCCACGGCGAGCACGGGCGCGACGTCTCGGACCTGGACGGCAGCAGCGTCAAGTATCAGCGGCTGCGGCGCTTTTTCAGCCCCTGGGTGCATCACTACATCGCGCTGTCGCGGGATCTCGAAACCTACCTGACCGAGCGGGTTGGCATTGATCCCCAGCGGGTGATGCAACTCTACAACGGTGTCGACACCGGACGTTTCTCACCGGCGCGGCGGGGGCTGCCCGCCGCGGGCTTCGACGCCGCCGGGCAGATCGTCATTGGCACCGTCGGGCGCATGCAGCCGGTCAAGGACCCCATGAGCCTGGCAAAGGCGTTCACCGAGCTTGTCCAGAGGCTGCCCGAGGACCGTCATCGGCTGCGGCTCGCCATCATCGGTGATGGCCCCTTGCGCGCCGAGACCCGGCAGTACCTGGATGAGGCCGGCGTGGGCGATCTCGCCTGGCTGCCGGGGGATCGGGATGACATCCCGGAGCTGATGCAGGGCATGGACATCTTCGTGCTGCCATCCCTCGCCGAGGGCATCTGCAATACGGTCCTGGAAGCGATGGCCAGCGGACTGCCGGTGGTGGCCACCAATGTTGGCGGCAACCCGGAGCTGGTTGAGGATAGCCGGAGCGGGCGGCTGGTCCCGGCCGCCGATCCGGCCGCCATGGCGGAGGCGATCGCTGCATTGATTCGTGACCCTGAGCGCCTTCAGGCTTACGGCCGGCGCGGGCGCGAGCGGGCGCAGGAGGAGTTCAGTCTGGACGCCATGGTGGGGCGGTATGGCCAGGTGTACGAGCGGCTGCTGCGGGCCCGCGGAAAACAACTGGTAGAGGAATAACGAGCAATGTGCGGACTCGTGGGGATCATGGACACGCGCGGCCGGGGAGACATCAACCGCTCGCTGCTCGATCGCATGAACGAAACCCAGCACCACCGCGGGCCGGACGAAGGCGGCCTGCATGTGGCCGCAGGCATTGGCTTGGGGCATCGGCGGCTGTCCATTATCGATCTCTCCAGCGGGCAGCAGCCGCTCTACAACGAAGATGGCACCGTGGTCGTCGTCTACAACGGCGAGATCTACAATTTCCAGCCGCTGGCCGAGGAACTTGCGGCGCTGGGCCACACCTTCCGCACCCACTGCGATACCGAGGTGATCGTCCATGCCTGGGAAGAGTGGGGCGAGGCCTGCGTGGAGCGCTTCCGCGGCATGTTCGCCTTCGCGGTCTGGGACGAGCAGCGCGAAACGCTGTTCCTCGCCCGGGATCGCCTGGGGATCAAGCCGCTGTACTATGCGCTGCTCGATGACGACACCCTGGTGTTCGGCTCCGAACTCAAGTCCCTAATGGCCCACCCCGGGCTGCGGCGCGAGATCGACCCTTTTGCGGTGGAAGAGTACTTTGGCTTCGGCTACGTCCCCGAGCCGCGCACCATCTATAAACAGGCCCGCA
>SKYZ01000337.1 GCA_007127625.1 Aquisalimonas sp.
GGCCCCGGCGGATTGCGACGATCGCCATCCTGGCCTCCAACCGCATCGAGGGATGGTCGGGCGCTGTCGCCTTCAACGCCCTCACGGAGGCACGGCAGGCAATGGGCGGCACTGGTCCGCTGGATCGAGTGGCGGCGCTGTGCCGCGCTCATGGCCGGCTGGCCGCCCACGGGGTTGTCCACGGTGCGCCGATCGGCACGTTGCGTGAGCAGGACGTGGTGGTCGCCCACCACCGGGCGCCACCGGCGGCGACGGTGCCCGCGCTGATGGAAGACTGGCAACGCCTGTATGGGCGCCCGGGCGGGATCCAGGCGGCAAGGGTCCTCGATGCCCTGTGCGCTCATCACCGCCTGCTCTACATCCATCCCTTCCGCGACGGCAATGGCCGGCTGGCGCGGCTCGACCTCGAGGCGCGCCTCCAGGCAGAGGGGCTGCACTGCGGCACCCACTGGGCGGTCTCAGCCGCGCTACTGCGCCAGGAGGCTTCCTACCGCACCGCGCTGGCGTGGGCTGATGCGCCGCGCCGTGGCGATTTGGATGGTCGCGGTGCGCTCTCCGAGGCCGGACTTGCTGCCTACTGCACGACGCTCCTCGTCGCGCTTGTGGGCGAGGTTCACGAACGCGGCCGCCACGCCGGGGTCGCCTGCCACACACGCGAACAACCGCAAGGATTCCCTCATGGTCGATGACACCCTGCTCGATAGACTCTACTTTGCCGGCGACCCTCACGGGACATTCTCTCCGTTGAACGAGGTCGCCACGGCAGAACGCCCGGCAGCGATGATCCTGATCGGTGACTACGATCTCGACTGCCCACTGGACGAGGCCGTCGCCCCGGCGGCTGCGGCCACCGAGATCTACTGGATCCACGGCAACCATGACGGCGACCATGCTGCGTACTACACCCATCTGGTGGACTCCGGCCTGGCCGACCGCTGCCTGCACGGCCGCGTGCATGAGATCGGGGGAGTTCGTATCGCCGGGCTCGGCGGGCACTTCCAGGGTAAGATCTGGCATCCCCATGAGGGTGATGGTCAGCCGAAGTTCACCACCCGGCAGGACTTCCTTGACTGCCGCCTCCGGCCCAAGGATCGCTGGCGCGGCGGTGTTCGCATCAAGCAGCGGGCCGCGATCTGGTGGGAGGACGTCGAGGCGCTGTGGGATCAGCGCGCCGATATCCTGGTCACCCATGAGGCGCCGCATTGTCACCCGTTGGGGTTTCAGGTCATCGATGACCTCGCCGAGGCGATGGGAGCGCGGATCATCGTCCACGGGCACCACCATGTCGCATACCGCTTCGACCATGCGGATGTCGAGCGCACCGTCATCGGCCTGGGGCTTGCCGGGGTCAGCACGGGAACCGGGCGGGTCCGAGCTGTGGGTCAGATCGACCACCCGCGGGGCACCGATCTGCTCGAGCGGCATCAACAGCGCTGGGATCGCCCCGCAGGGCGGTTGCAGACCATCCAGTCGCTGCTGCCGCCGGGGGGCGTGCATGTCTAGGTGGCCCTGCATGATCGACTTCGAGGCCTCGGGACTCGGACTCGACAGCTACCCCATCGAGGTCGCCTGGTCGGACCCGTCCGGCAGCGTGGAATCGCATTACATCACTCCCGCGCGCGGCTGGGATGGGTGGGACCCCGACGCCGAGGCCGTGCACCGGATCCCGCGGCATCTGCTGCTTGATTGTGGCAAACCGGCGCAGTGGGTTGCGCAACGCATGAACGCAGCGCTGGCCGGGCAAACGGTGTATGCCGACGCACCAGAGATGGACGCGTTCTGGCTGCAGACCCTGTTCGACGCACCCGGCATGGATCCGGCGTTCACCCTGGGATCGTTCTGGGACATCCATCCCGACCCCACGGGGCGGCTGCCATGGGCCGTGCGCACCCGCATCCTCGATACCGCTGAGACTGAACGCGGAGGCCGACAACATGAGGCGGGTAGCGACGTGCGGTTCCTGCTTGCCGTCTATCGGCTCTCCCGCGAGGCCATGAAGGCACACGGCCATGCATGACTATCGGGCGACAATGACTCTGGCGGGCCGGCCATGGTTGTTGGCGCTAGATCAGCGATCAGTAAAAGCGAACGAAAGAGGGTCGACCCATGTCGCTGTCCCTGCGTGTTATGAGTGATCTTCACCTGGAAGTGGCAGGGCGTAGCGCCAAGCGCGGTGACGCCTCATTCACCCTGGACTGTGATGCGGAAGATCGGCAGCGGGTCCTTGTGCTCGCGGGCGACATCGATGTGGACCGGCAGGCTGCCGTGTTTGCAGTGCGATACGCCTCCGACTTTCGAGCCGTCATCACCGGGGCACGCGTATGACCTGCACCAAGGGTCATGTGCCTACATCGAGAGCGCAGCGCTTGAGGCCCATGCGCAGGGACAAGTCCCCGTTGTCGTATCCCACCATGCGCCGTTCGTGCCCGCAGGAGAGCTGGGCTCGAAGCTCGCCCATGCGTATGGCACTGATCTCCGCGCTCTGATCCGGCGAGCGCAGCCTGCCCTCTGGGTTTATGGGCACATTTGGGGTCAATGCTTGTCGTGCGTCCTTCACGAAGGCAAGGGGCTTGAAGATTGTGCTGATTGTCAGTGCAACTTACAATCAGCCAGATGATTCCACGTGATGCTGAATCAACACTTAGAACTCTGGCTTCTGGGTTCCCGGTTGTGGCGGTCACTGGCCCGCGTCAATCGGGGAAAAGCACCCTTGTGCGCGCGATCTTCAACGATCGACCGTACGTCTCGCTGGAAGACCCAGACCGCCGCGAGTTTGCCACAGACGATCCCAGGGGGTTTCTTGGCCAGTTTTCGCAGGGAGCGATTCTGGATGAGGTTCAACGCTGTCCCGATCTTTTCTCCTACATCCAGGGCCATGTTGACCGCAAGGGTCGTCTCGGAGAGTGGGTTCTCACCGGCTCACAGCAGTTCGGAATGATGTCAGCGGTAACCCAAAGTCTGGCGGGTCGCGTCGGTATGCTCGCACTCTTGCCGTTTGGACTCTCCGAGCTCAAGGCGGTGCAAAAGGTCCCGGAGACGCTGGATCAACTGCTTTGGAAGGGCGCTTATCCACCGCTTTACGATCGTCCGGTTGAGCCGGCTATGTGGTACGGGAGCTACGTCCAGACGTATCTGGAACGCGATGTTCGTCAACTACTCGACGTGCGTGATCTAACCTTGTTTCAACGTTTCCTGCGGCTCCTCGCTGGCCGCACAGGGCAATTGCTGAATCAATCAGCGCTTGCCGATGAAACTGGCGTTAGCCACAACACCATCCGTGAGTGGACCTCGGTACTGGAGGCGAGCTACATCATCCATCGCTTACCGCCTCACCACCGGAACTTCAACAAGCGCCTGGTCAAGACTCCCAAAGTGTATTTCCTCGATACAGGGCTCGCCGCATGGCTTCTTGGTATCGAGACTGCGCAGCAATTGGCGACGCACCCGTTGAGAGGCGCTTTGTTCGAGACCTGGGTGGTCAGCGAATATCTCAAAGCACGCTGGAACCGCGGGCTGCCATCGAACCTGTCGTTCTGGCGTGATCGTTCCGGCCGCGAGGTGGATCTCGTCATCGACAAGGGGGTGAAGTTACGGCCCGTAGAAATCAAATCGGGTGCGACGGTCAGTCGGGATGCGTTTCGCGGGCTCGAGCGTTGGTGTGAACTTGCCGGCACCGAAGCCACCAAACCGACACTCATCTACGGCGGGACAGAGGCACGGGTGCAGCGGGACATCGAAGTCCTGCCCTGGAGCGATCTGGCAGCAGATGCGTCGTATGCGGGTGCATGTTGAAGCGGTCACGCGCCTGCCAACGCAGGCGGGGTCTGATGCCTGTGCCGGCCGTGATGCTTGCTGTACGGGGCGTCACGGACCGCTCAAATAGTCGATTACCAGAACGGTTGAGCAGGAGCCGCGTCGACTCGAAGGAATGACATCCCGTCCCCGGATCAGCGCGGTGCATGGAAGCCATTAAACGAACTCGGCCGCGACCGGTTGGAGTGGAGGCGCAGACCGACCGCAAGTCCTACAAGTCACCCTTGTTGGACTACTGTTTCATGGTGAGCGAGCAGATCGCTAAACACAATGCGGTTGCGCCCGGAGCCCTTGGCATCGTAAAGAGCGCGATCGGCTTCACGGACAAGCGTCGATGGCCCTTGGACATCATGCTCTCCGGGCACGTAGATCGTGACACCAATGGATGCGGTTACACGCAACTCGGCGCCCTCGTGGGTCATGTGTACTTCCGATTCCACTGCCCTGCGGAGGCGTTCCATGACGATTCCTGCGTCACGCGAATCGGTGCCGGGCAACAGCACCACAAACTCCTCACCCCCGTAGCGGGCGACACAGTCGCCTTCCCGCAGGCTGCGCTCGAGCACCCGCGCCGTTTGCGCAAGGATCTGATCACCGACCTGGTGCCCGTGTTCGTCATTCACCTGCTTGAAATAGTCGAGATCGAGAAAACCGATCACCAGTGGCCAGTTATTCTCTTGCGACAGCGTGTACTCCGTCTCAAGGCGCTGGTCGAGGTGCCATCGATTGTGGATGCCGGTCAGAGCGTCACGATGCGCCGTCTCGCGCAGCTGGCTGGTCCTCGTCTCGAGTTCCTGCGCCTGGAGCTGTTGCTCCGAGAGCTGTCGCAGCAACTCCAGGTTCCTGATGGTAAGAACCTCGCGAGCCTGGTCCACAATACCGGCAGCGTAGGCCGGTGACAGGATCTCGGTCTCGAAGAGCTGCTCTATGGTCGGCAGCTCTTCAGAGATGCCCGCAACCAGATCGTAGGTTCTCTCCTGACTCAGCCCGACGAGATGGTGGGCGTCACCGGCCAGTGATTCCGCGCTTCTGGTCTCCTGACTGGAGAGATAGAACTCGGCGACACGGCTTGAGAGTGCGACGCAGCGAACGAGATGACTCCACGCTTCGCCGGTGGATTGCGATGGATCATGGCTCCCGTGTGCGCAGGCAGCCAGGTACTCCGGCATCAGCCAATCTCTCATGAGCCAGACACTGACCTCACTGTGATCGCACCCGAATATCTCCTTTTCACGAGCGGTAATAGTGTCATGACCTGGATCGGTGTCCGGGTCATGAGCAACCTCCGCGTAGCGCTCTGGGAGTGCGACCTGAAGCGCGAGCATACCGATATCCTGGAGGAGACCGGCGAGGAATAGTTCCTCGGTCTGTCTGACCCCGAGCATTGCGCCAATCCGGCGCGAGGCGACGGCTGCGAAGAGCGAGCGACGCCAGACGTATTGGGTCAGGCGGAACGATGCCTCGCTGGTGCGAATGCTATCCGCGAGCGAAAAGCTCAACGCGA
>SKYZ01000124.1 GCA_007127625.1 Aquisalimonas sp.
CCGGATGCCCTGGCCCTGGATGTGGGCAATCCGCTCATTGGCAGCCTGGGCCAGCAGGGCCAGATGTTCATCCGTCAGCTCACCGAGAGAGCGGACCACGAAACGCAACTGTATCGGCACCCGCTGGGCGAGAGCGGCGAGGACAGGCTGCTGCACCGGCTGCAGGCCGATCTGCTGGAGCTTGTGGATGGCCGCGATGGTCAGCGCCACATCGGAGCCGACGACAGCGTGGAGATCGTCAGCGCCCACAGTGCCCTGCGGGAAGTGCAGGGTCTCCACGACTGGCTGCTGCACCAGTTCAACGGCGATCCCACGCTCACGCCCAAGGACGTGCTGGTGATGTGCCCCAACGTGGAGGACTACGCCCCCTTCGTCGAGGCCGTATTCGCACGGCGCTTCGATGATCTGGCCGAGACGGTGCCGCCGCTGCCGAGTTCCATCGCCGACCGTACCCTGCGCGATGCCGACGCCACGGTGGCCACGTTCCTGGATATGCTCACCCTGCCCGATGCCCGCTTCCAGGTGAGCCAGGTCCTCGGCTGGCTGCAGGTGGACGCAGTGCGCGAACGCCTTGGCCTGAGCCACGATGACCTGGAGCGGATTGCCGGCTGGCTGGATGCTGCCGCGGTGCACTGGGGCCTTGACGCCGGGCACAAGAGCCAGTGGACCGGTGAGGGCGGCAGTGACCGTTTCACCTGGAGCCAGGGTCTCGAGCGGTTGCTGCTGGGCTTCGCCTGGGGTGACCAGGAAGCCGTGGTCGGAGACCGCCTCCTGCTGCCCCAGGTGGAAGGTGGGGATGCTGTGGTGCTGGGCAAGCTCATGGGGTTCATGCGCGAGCTTCGTGATCTCACCCGCGATCTGCGCCAGCCGCGCAGCGTGGGCGACTGGCAGGCGTTTCTGGAAGAGCGTCTGCGGCAGGCGCTGTTCGCCGCCGGTCGTGACTTCGATCCGGCCCACGACGACCTGCGCGCCTGCATCCGGGAGTTCGGTGAGAACGCCCGCCGTGCCGGCCTGCAGGGCAGTCTGCCGCTGGAGGTGGTGCGGCGGGTGATCGAGAACGCCCTGGCGACTCCGGCGCGCACCGGACGGCAGTTCCTCACCGGCCAGATCACCGTGTGTTCCATGGTCCCCATGCGCTCGATTCCCTTCCGGGTGGTCGCGGTGCTCGGGCTCAACGACGGCGAGTTCCCGCGCCAGCGCCCGCCGCTGGGGTTCGATCTCATGGCCGAAAACGGTGCCCGCGCCGGGGACCGCTCGCGGCGCGGCGACGACCGTTACCTGTTCCTGGAGGCGCTGGTCTCCGCCAGGGATCGGCTCTACCTGAGCTACCAGGGGCGTGATGTCCGCACCAACACCGAGAAGCAGCCCTCGCTGGTGCTGGGTGAGCTTATGCACTACCTGGACGGATGCTCCGGGTGGTCCCGGGAGCACATCCGGGAACTGCCGTTGCAGCCCTTCAGCGAGGCCAATTTCAGCGGCGATCGGCCCGGGTTCGATGCGTACTGGCTGGCACTGGCCCGGCGACGCGAGCCCCGGCAGAAGGTCGCGCAGCTGGAGGCGCCCGAGTGGCCCGAGAGCGTGGCGCTGGAGGATCTCGCCCGGGCGCTGGAAAATCCGGCACGTCATTTCGCCCGCACCCGCCTGCAGCTCTACCTGGAGGGCGCCCGGGACGTTGTGCTGGAGGACGCCGAGCCCTTTGACCCGGACCATCTCGACCGCTACCGGCTCCAGCACGCCGTGATCCAGGGCGCCCTGCGCGGTGAACCCCGGGCCGCGGAGCAGGCACGCCAGCATTTCCATCTCTCCGGCGCGGCCCCGGAACACCCGCTGGTGGACGACCAACTGGACGAGTGGCAATCCCAGGCAGAGCTGTTCACCGGCTGCCTGCAGCGCGCCGGCGCAGCCTCGGTGACGCTCCAGCCCGTGACCGTTACCGAGGCCGGTCTCACCCTGGAAGCGGAACTGCCCGTGACCGGCAGCGGTGATCTCCTGTTCTGGCGCCTGGCCAGCCCGCGGGGCCGGGACTGGTTGCGCCTGTGGCTGTACCACCTGGTGGTCAATGCCCGGCAGCCGGCCGCAACCCGGGGGTATTTCCGGGGCAAGCAGACCGAACAGGTCCGGCACATGGCGTTCGCACCGCTGGAGGCGGCGCAGGCACGGGATCACCTGGGCACCTGGGTACGCTTCTGGGGGGCGATCCAGTGCGAGCCCTCGCCTTGCCATGCGGATCTGGGGGTGATCATGGCAGCGGATGACTACCGACCCTCGCAGTTCGCCGGCCTCTGGGACGACGAATACCTGGGGCGGGGTGTCGGTCGGGATGCTTACATGGCCTGGTTCTGGCCCTATCCGCCGGAACAGGGCGCGCTGCTGGAGGCGCTGCTGCCGCTGTATGGGCCCATGCTGCAGCAGGCGCAGACCGAGGACGTTCCCCTGGAGGTGGCCGATGACTGACCTCCAGCCAAGGCCCCTGGACGCCGCCGCGCTGCCCCTGCACGACCGCCACCTGATCGAGGCCAGCGCCGGCACGGGCAAGACGTTCAACATCACCCGCATCTACCTGCGGCTGCTGCTGGAGCGTGAACTGCCGGTGGAGCGCATTCTGGTGATGACGTTCACCCGCGCGGCCACCGCCGAGCTGAAGGGGCGACTGGGGAGGGAGATACAGACCGCCCGCGACCAGTGGGGATCGTTCCAGGACCCGTTCTACCGGCATCTGCAGGACACGGTCCCCGCCGAGCGTGCCCGGGCCCTGCTGCAACAGGCCCTGCTGTGGCTGGATGAAGCGGCCATCTACACCATCCACGGCTTCTGCCGGCGGGCACTGACCCAGCAGGCCTTCGCCAGCCGCATCAGCTTCCACGCGGATCTGGAGTCGGATACCAGCGAATTGCTCACCGAGGCGCTGCAGGACTGGTACCGCATCCAGGCGCGCTCGCCGTCGTTCCGACAGCTCCACGAGTACTACCCCACACCGGCCGCGTTCGCCGCGGTCTGGGGCAGAGAGATTACCGGCGGCGATGTGGTCCCCGAGCCGGAGCCGGCGGATCCCGCCCCGGCCTGGGAGGCCTTCCGCCGTGCCTGGCCGCAGGAGGCGGCGGCGTTTCACAGCACCCACGTGGCCAAACGCCGGAGTCCGGACATTCGCGCCGATTGGCAAGCCCGCCTGGAGGAGCTTGAGGCCCTGAGCCGGCAGCCCTGGCCGGGGGACGTACCCGGGGTCTTCGACAAGGACTTCATGAAGACGGTGCTGGCCGCCAACAAGGTGGCGGCCACGCCGGTGCTCGGCGAGCTCGCCCTCACCCTGCAGGGCCTGGACCGCTATCGCCAGGCCTGGTGGGCGTGGCAGGGCATCACCTACGCCCGCGAACACCTGGCAAGCAGCAAGGACCGCCTGGACCAGCTGGATTTCAACGACCTGATCCGCATCCTCCGCGAACGTCTGCAGGACCGCGCCGCAGGCGACGGCCTGGCGACCAGGCTGCTGGAGCAGTTCCCCGCGGCCCTTGTGGATGAATTCCAGGACACCGACCCGGACCAGTACGCCATCCTGCGCGCCATCTACCCGCGCCAGGACACCGGCGATGCCTTTCTGTGCATGATCGGTGACCCCAAGCAGGCCATCTACGGCTTCCGGGGTGGCGACGTGTTCGCCTATCTCAAGGCGCGCGCCGACGCCAGCCACTACTGGGTCATGGATACCAACTACCGCTCCGCCGCCGGCGTGATCCAGGGCTACAACCGGCTGTTCCACGGCCGCCCCCTGGACGACACCGACGATGGCGACGTGTTCGGCTTCGGAATCCGCTACACGCCGGTGGGGGTGGGGCGTCCGAACCTCCCCGGCCTCAACGATCCGGCCGGGCGGTCGGAGTTCCAGTGGTGTCTGCTGCGTGCCGAAGCGGACGAGGCCGGCAAAGTGAAGCCATTCAACAAGTCCGCCCAGCAGCGGCTTGCCGACTGGAGTGCCAGGGAGATCCGCCGCCTGCTGGCCCAGGCGCAGATGCGCGAGCACGAGGACGCGGCCGAGCGGGCGGTCCGCCCTGGCGACGTGGCCATTCTGGTGCGCGACCGCCACGAGGCCGAGGTCATGCAGCAGGCACTACGGGCCCATGGTCTGAACGCCGTCTACCTGAGCGCCCGGGACAACGTTCTGGCGAGCCCGGAAGCAGAGACGCTGTACACGGCCCTGGGCGGCGTCATTGACCTGGAGGATGACCGCGCGCTGGTGGCGGCGCTGTCCACGCCCTGGTTCGGCTACGACACCCTGGAACTGCATCGGCTGCAACAGGATGAACACGCCTGGGCGCGGGCCATGGATGACGTCCACGACCTGCGTCAGCGCTGGCAGCAGCAGGGTTTCATGAGCATGGCCCTGCGTCTGCTCCAGCGCCACGCTCACCCCGACCCGGAGCGCCACGAGCGGCTGCTGACCAACAGCATCCATCTGCTGGAGCTGCTGCAGGAAGCCGGGCAGCAGCACCGCCAGCCCCGCGCCCTGCTGCACTGGTTCCGGCAGGCCCGGGAGGAGGCCGGTAATGGCAGCGGCGGCGAGGCCGCGCAGTTGCGCCTGGAGAACGACGCCAATCTGGTACAGGTCATCACCCTGCACGGCGCCAAGGGGCTGGAGTACCCGGTGGTGTTTCTGCCGTTCGTGAGTTTCGGCAAGTCCCGGCGGGGCGAGCCGCTGCTGGTGCGCTACCACGACCGTTCCGATTTCAGCGTGTGCCAGGTGCTGAACCCGGACCAGCGCGAGCAGGCGTGGTACCAGGAAGAACAGGCGGCGGAAGAAATCCGTCTGCTCTATGTTGGGGCGACCCGCGGCGAGCGCCGGGTGTACCTGGGTGCCGCCGAGTTCCGGAGCTTTGCCGATTCGCCCCTGGCCCGCTGTACCGGTGCCGACAGTTTTGCTGCCCTGGCCGCGACAGTGGAACAGCATTGCGAGGAGGGGACCGCCGGAGCGCTGGATATCGCGACGCGTGTGCCGGAGACAACAACGGTACCGTCGGAAGACAGCCCGACGCCTCCGCGGGCCGCTACTTTCACCGGCCGCATCGAGCGGGACTGGTGGCTGAGTTCCTTCTCGGCGCTGACGCGTAATGTGCGCCACGGCGGACTGGCCACGCCGGACCGCGATCACGACGACGACACCGGCGAGGGCGTGGCCGCCGAGGGGCCGTCCCTGCGGTTCACCCTGGAGCGGGGGGCCGAGGCGGGCAATCTGCTCCACGACATACTGGAGGGGCTGGATTTCCAGACGCCTGTTTTTGACGAGGCCCTGAATCGGGCGGCAGATCGCCA
>SKYZ01000206.1 GCA_007127625.1 Aquisalimonas sp.
CGAAACGCTTCGGCACCTTGTAGCCGGCCAGGCGTTCCCGGCACCAGGTCCGCAGGGCCTGTTCCTCCGGCGCCTGACTGCCTTCTGCCGGGCAGACGTAGGCGCAGCCCACCTCACCCCAGCGCTCATCGGGCATGCCCACCACCGCCACGTCCGCAACCCCGGGATGCTGCAGCAGCACCTGCTCCACCTCGGCGGGATAGACGTTCTCGCCCCCGGAGATGAACATGTCCTTCCAGCGGTCGACGATGAAGTAGTAACCATCGTCGTCGCAGTGGGCAACGTCCCCGCTGTGCAGCCAGCCGTCGGCCTCCAGGGTCTCGGCGGTGGCGTCCGGGCGCTGCCAGTAGCCCGGTGTCACACCCGGGCCGCGCACCAGCAGCTCGCCCGCCTCGCCCTGGGCGACGTCCCGGCCGTCGCGACCGACGATGCGCACTTCCGCCAGCAACTGCGGCCGCCCCACTGAGCCGGTCTTGTCCAGCACACTGGCCTCGTCCAGCAGGAACACCGTCGGACCGGTCTCGGTCATGCCGAAACCGGTGCGCACACGAATCCCGTGGTCGGCGAAGTACTCCGCCACCTTGAGCGACAGCGGCGCGCCGCCGCAGCCCCAGGAGCGCACGCCGGCGAGGCGCCCGCCGTCGAAGCCTGGCTGATCAGCCAGCATCTGGTAGACGGCGGGAACACCGAAGAACACCGTGGCGCGGTCCGCCAGCACCTCCAGGGCCTGCTCCGGCTCGAAGTTGCGCTGCACCAGCACCGTCCCTCCCACGAGAAACATGGCACTGGAATACAGGTTGATGCCGGCGGTATGGAACATGGGCAGCACGTTCAGCAATACGTCGCTCTGGCGCAGTTCCACCGGAATGGCGATGTTCCAGTAATTGGCCATCATCATGCGGAAGGTCTGGATGACACCCTTGGGTCGCCCGGTGGTCCCGGAGGTGTAGAGCAGATACCAGGGGCGGTCCGGGGACCTCGGCGGATGGGGGGTTCGATCCGGCGTCACCGCCGCCAGGTCGGCCTCGTAATCGCGCCCCCGATCATGGTCCAGCCCGATGCTGATCAGCTCCGGCCGGTTGGCCGCCAGGGCCGCGGCGGAGTCGGCGAGCTCCGCACCGGAGACCAGTGCCTTCGGTTCGGCATCCTCCATGAGCCCTTCCAGCTCCGGCACGGCCAGCCGCCAGTTCAGTGGCACCAGAATCACGTCCGCCTTGGCGCAGGCGAACAGCAGAGCGAAGAACTCCGCCCGGTTGTGCCCCAGATAGGCGAGCCGGTCGCCGGGCTCAAGCCCCCAGTGCTGCCTGATGGCCGCAGCGATGCGGGCGGCCCGCGCGTCCAGTTCGGCATAGGTATAGCGAGTGCCGTCGGCAAGGTCCTCCAGCGCCAGGCGGTCCGGGGTCACCCGGGCCCGGTGCGCGGTGAGGTCGAACATGTCCATGGGTGCCTCCTCCCCCTTTTGCGCATTACTGCTTACCTTTCAGGACGTATGGTCACGCCCGTGACAGAAACGCTGCCATGCCGGCCTCGGCCTCGTCGCTGACGATCTGCTCGACGAACGCCTTCTTCTCGGCCTCCAGGGCCGCCGCCACGAGCCCCGGATCGGGCCGCGTCAATGCCAGGGTGCCACGCACGCTGCCCGCCCAGCGCGTCTGCAGCTCCGCCGCCAGGACCAGTGCCCGGGGCCGCGTCTGCCCGTCGTCGGCCAGGTGCTGCACCAGCCCGTGGGCGTGGGCCTCCCCGACATCCAGCCTGGCATTGCGCAACTGGAGGTCCAGGGCGCGCCCACGGCCGATACGCTCGGGCAGCAGCGCCGTCCAGCCGCCATCCGGGCTGAAGCCCACCACGGTGTACCAGGGCGTGAACGAGGCCCGCGGGCCAGCCACGACCAGATCGCAGGCCAGCACCAGGCCCAGGGAGCCTCCGGTGACCATGCCGTGCACCGCGGCAACGGTGGGGACCGGCAGCCGCAGCAGCTGCACGATCACGCGATTGAGCCCGCCCACCACCTCCTCGGCGTAGGCCGCCCGGCGGTCCCGGGACGTATCGTGGAACGCGGCAACATCACCACCGGTGGAAAACGAGGGCCCGCGCGCGGACAGCACCATCGCCCTGGGTGCCCGCTGCTCCACCCGGACCAGCGCCTCCGAGAACGCCTGGAGCAATTCCGGAACCAGAGCGTTATGCCGTTGCGGCCGGTTCAGTGTCACCTCGGCCACCCCGTCCTGCAGCGCGAACTGCACCAGGGAGTCGCTCATCCATCCCCCTCTGTGGGAATCAGGCCGTGCTGCAGAAGATCGCGCACGGTGTCCACGACCCGGTCCAGGGGCACGTCCCGCTGCCACAACCCGTAGCGCAGGCCAAGAAAATGCGCCATGCCCATGAGGGCCCAGACACGCACCGGGTTGTTCCCCGGACGGATCTCGCCACTGTCCTCGGCGGCAGCGAGCAGGCGCAGATAGCTCTCGCCAAAGGCCTCGTAGTACTCACGGTAGATTCGCTCGTCCACGAACTGCGCTTCCTGCAATACCCGGTACATCCACGGATGCCCGGCCACGTAGGCAAGGAAGGCGCGCAGGCCCCGCGCCTCCGCCTCCAGCCGGCTGCCTGCTCCCGCGACCTCCGTGGCCAGGTGGGCACGCACGTCACGACCCATATTGCGCACCAGCTCCCGGAGCACGTCCTCCTTGTTGCGGAAGTACGAGTAGAACGTGCCCTGGGCAACGCCGGCGGCATGGGTGATGTCGCTGATACCGGCGCGATGATAGCCCCGGGAACCGAACGCCTCCTCGGCGGCCCGCAGCAGGCGGGCCCGGGTTTGCGCTCCCCGCCGGGTACGCGGTGTCAGGGTTGAGTGATCGTCGCCTGCGGGCATGCCACACCTGAAACATGACTCGATTGTCACTAAAAGGTATGCCGATGCAACGTCGAGGTCAAGCGTCGGGCTATTCCACGCGTCCCAGCATGCGGTCCCAGAGCGCACGCAGGGTGGCCAGGTCCCGGTCCTGCTCCACCTCCAGGCTCAGGGTCTCGATGTCCACGGAACCATCGGGACCGTCCGGCGCGACGATCCGGTAGGTGAACACATGGGGACGGTCGTCCTCCAGCCACTCGAAGGCCTGGCCGTAGCGCAGGTCCCGGAAGTGCAGCTCGCCGTCCACGTCGGCCACCTGGTAGTAGCCGTCGGAGACCTGAAGCAGGTCCTGAACCACCGTCGCATCGCGATAGGGATCCAGTTTTTCGCCACGGCGAGGAAAACGCATGAAGTCCCGCGGCGGATGATCATCGAGACGGGAGTGGAACCCCACGTGGTAGTCGCCACCTTCCTCGGCAATCCCGCGCCACAGGACATTGTTGAACACGGTGGGCTTGACGAAAAGGCGCTCGGCCTCGATGCCGGCCTGCTCCAGGCCGTGCCGAAATTCCTGGGTCACCTGAAGCTTGTGGACATAGGTCCCGACCAGATAGACGCTGGAGACGGCGACGCCGATCCAGGCCAGGACCTGGCATGCACTCCGACCGCGATGCAGGAACAGGATCACCGGCACGGTCAGCAGCAACGGCAGCGTGTACAGCGGATCGATCACGGAAATACTGGCCAGGGCGAAGGCGTGATCGGAGAACGGCAGCAGCAACTGGATGCCGTAGGAGGTAAACAGATCGATGACCAGGTGACTCAGCAGCACCAGCCAGCTCATCCAGGCCCAGGCCTGCCAGCCCACCCCGCGGGACCCGTGCAGTCGGGCCAGCAGCACCCCCAGCAACGGCGCCAGCAGGGTGACAAACAGCAGCGAATGGGTGATGCCGCGGTGGAACGTCAGTGCGGCGGCATCACCCAGCAGGGCCCCGATGGGCACGTCGATGTCCGGGATCAGTGCGATGGCCGCCCCCCAGCCCAGGGCCGCCTTGCCGACACGCCGGCCCAGGGTGAGCTGGCCGATTGCGCCACCGAGCAGCAGGTGCGAGACGGTATCCATGGCGAACGTTCCTCCGCAGACAGGCCCGGGAATCAGCCTCCGGCCATCAGGCTTGTCAGGAACACCGTGCACAGCCCGAGGTAGATGGTCACGCCGGTGATGTCGGTGATGGTGGTGAGCACCGGCCCCGTCATCATGGCCGGATCACGGCCCAGGCGCTTGATCAGGAACGGCAGCGTGCCACCGACCACGCCGGCCACCAGCACGTTCACCGCCAGCGCCGTGCCCGCCACCAGGCCCAACACCATGCTGCCCTGCATGAACCAGGCAACGGCGCTGAACAGCGCCCCCAGCGCGATCCCGTTGCACACACCGATGAAGAGCTCCTTGCGCACCGCCAGCCAGAAGTCGCGCACGCGCACTTCGCCCAGGGCCATGCTGCGGATGGAGACCGACAGCGCCTGGATGCCGACGTTGCCGCCCATGTCGGTGATCATGGGCAGGAAGGCCGCGAGAATGGCCACCTGCACCAGCGTATCCTCGAAGGAGCTGATCACCATCACGGCGCCCAGATTCAGGAAAATGTTGGCGGCCATCCACGGCAGACGCCGCCGCACCGCCTCCGCCGGCGGCGTGAAGAAGCTCTCGTCCACGGACACGGCATGCACCTGGGCAACTTCGTCCGCCGCCTCATGGGCGAGGATGTCCATGGCCTGACCGATGGTGATGACGCCCACGAGACGATTGTCGTCATCCACCACCGGCAACAGTTTCAGTCGCCGGCTGCGGACGCGCCGCGCGGCGTCCACGGCATCGTCGGAGGCCCGGGCCACCATGACGTCCCGGCTCATCAGGTCGGTCACCTCGTCCCGCGCCCGCGCCAGGGTCAGGTCTCGCAGGGAGATCACGCCCACCGGCCGCCGCTGGGGATCAACCACGTAGACGTAGGCCCCCCGTTCGACGTCCGCCGGTGCATCCCGCACGGCCTCCACCGCCTCATGGGCGCTGGCAGACTGCGGAATGGCAAGATAGTAGGGGCTCATGATGGCACCGACGCTGTCCTCGCCGTAGCCGCTGAGGGCGTCCACGGCCTGCAGCAGGGTCGGATCAATCCTCTGCCTGAGTTCCTCCTGTTCCGTCTCCGGAAACTCCGCCAGCAGATCCACCACCACGTGGGGCGGCATCTCGTCCAGCAGCCCGACAGCCCGCTCCGGCTCCATTTCACGCAGCAGGCGAACCGTAAACTCCTGCGGCATGTGACTGCAGATGGCCCCGGCGCGATCACTGCCGATGCCATCCAGGAACCGCAACACGGTCTCCTGGGAAACCTCCATGAGCACGCTGGCTGCCCGCCACGGCGAGACCCGGTGCGCG
>SKYZ01000282.1 GCA_007127625.1 Aquisalimonas sp.
CCACGCTGCCGGAACGGCTCCAGCAGCGCCGGGTCGCCACTGATGACATGAACCGGTACCGCCGGGCTGGGGTCCGGCCCGGTGATCAGCTGCGCCGGCTGGTGGTCGCCCAGCACGATCAGCAGGGTGTTCCCGTCCACGTAGCGTTCGGCGTAGCCAGCGGCCACGCTCAGGGCGTAGTCCACGGACAGGGCGAAGTGGGCACGGACCCGGTCGTGATCCCGCCACAGCTGCTCCGGCGTCTCGCCCTTGCCCTCCCACTGCTGGAAGATGGCGCCGTCGCCGATGCGCTCCCAGTCCTCGATCACCGGCAGGATGGGCACCCAGGGCGCGTGGCTGCTCACCAGGGCCAGCATGCCGAACACCGGGGCATCCGCGGCGCGGCGCAGTTCCTGCTCGAAGTACCACCAGGTGAACTGGTCCGGCATGGTGACCCAGTTGAACGGTGGCCCCTGGTAGGGGATATCGCCGGCTTCCCGGGTGGTGTCGAAGCCGTACCAGCGCCCCTCCGGCCAGTCCTGAGTAATGGCCGGCATGATCTGCATGGTGGCATGGCCGGTGTTCTGGAAATCCTGCACCAGGGTGTCGCGCTGGGTGTTGAGCATCAGCTCGTAGCGCAGCTGGTTCTCGATCCACAGTCCCGACAGAGTGGAGGCATGTGCCAGCCAGGACTGGCCGCCGACCATGGGCGCGTCCAGCGTGCCGGTGACCATGTGCAGGCCGGCGGCATCGACGCGCTGCTCCAGGTCAATGAGCCGTGGGCGGATTACCGGTGCGTAGCGGTCGTCGAACACCGCCGACACGCCGTAGGACTCGATGAATCCCAGGATCACGTCCGTGTCCTGCAGGCCGGTGAGCGGCTGCGCGCTGTCACCGTCGTCGGCCTTCAGCATGGCGGCGAAAGTGCGGCTCTCGCGGTGCGTGCGCGCCGCCCACTTGGCCTGGTCGGCGATCAGGGTGACACCCGGGGTGATGGCCCGGGGGACCACCGGCGACGTATGGAATGTCAGCACGCCGGCGAGACCTGCGACCAGCACCACCGCGCCGCCGGTCCGCCACGCCGGAGCGCGCCCGGTGGGGCGTAGCATGGCGAGGAGCGCCGTGCTGCCCGCCCAGAGGATCGCCAGCGCCACCACCAGGCCCGCCAGCGCGCCCAGGGCCAGTAGCGGTGGCAGGTTGCCCAAGGCGAGATCGTATACGGAGGTGATCAGAGGATAGTCCAGATAGAGGTTCAGCGGCCGCGACAGGCTCATGCGCGCCAGCGCGTCGATGGCGGACATCAGCGTGAGCACCAGTAGCAGCGCCGCGGTCACCATCGCCGCGACGCGTGTCCAGCGGTGCCGCGGCAGCAGCATGAATGCCCCGGTGAGAACCAGGGCCTCGAATGCCAGCACGTTCGGTCCGAACCCCCAGTGGCGCGGGATCTCCAGCGCAAGCAGGAAGACGTTGAGCAGGCCGAGGGCCAGCAGAGGGCGGAGGGCGGAAACCGGCTGCATGGCGACTGCTAACCTTCTCAGAAGTATTGTCAGGACTCGGTGAGTGTCTGCGCCGCTGTGGGCCGCGGCATTTGTGTCACGGTATTGTATAATTTATTGAAAACCTCAGGATAAAACCATGTCGTGCCTTCGCGGATCAGCCCTGTTCACCGGCCTTGCCCTGCTTCCCGTTACTTTGACCGCTGAACATGGGCATTTCCAGTCGGTCATCCAGCAGGCGGAGCAGCGCGCCGCGGAAGAGTATGCGCCTCCCCGGGGAGAGGTGCCGTCCGCCCTTGCGGAGATGGATTACAGCACCTACCAGCAGATCCGTTTCCGCCGCGACGCCGCCCTGTGGACCGGCGATGATCACGGTTTCAGCGTGCAGATGTTCCATCCCGGCTTTCTGTTCACCGACCCCGTTAGTCTTCACGTCCTGGAGGACGGCGTCAGTCGGGAAGTACCGTTCGACCCCGCGCTGTTCCGCTATGACCGCCAGGCGGAGGAGTTGAAAGACGAGGCCGGCGCAGTCGAGGGGTTCGCCGGCTTCCGCTTCCACTATCCCATCAATGACCCGGAGGTGGACGACGAGATTGCCGTCTTCCTCGGTGCCTCCTACTTCCGCCTGGTCGGGGAGGGGCAGGTCTACGGGCTCTCCAGTCGCGGGCTGGCCATCGACACGGTGACCGCCGGGGACGAGGAGTTTCCGGCGTTCCGCAGCTTCTGGCTGGAACGCCCGGGGGACGATGCCGATGCGGTCACCGTCTACGCCCTGCTGGACAGCCCCTCGGTGACCGGTGCCTACCGCTTCCGTATCCGCCCCGAGCCGGCCCTGGTGGTGGACGTGGACAAACACCTGTTTGCGCGGCAGGACATCGACAACCTGGGCGTGGCGCCGCTGACCAGCATGTTCGACCATGGCCAGCCCGCCATGACCCGGCGCGACGATTTCCGCCCGCGGGTGCACGACTCCGACGGCCTGCAGGCCCGCACGCGGGCCGGCGAGTGGATCTGGCGCCCGCTGATCAACCCTGCCCGGTTCCGGGTAACCCAGTTGCGCGACAGCGACCCGGCAGGCTTCGGTCTGTTTCAGCGGGAGCGCGATTTCAGCAGCTACCTGGATCTCGAGGCGCAGTATCACCGGCGTCCCAGCCAGTGGGTCGAGCCGCTGGGAGACTGGGGCGAGGGCGGTGTGGAACTCGTGGAAATCCCCTCCGACGGCGAGACCAACGACAACATCGTCGCCTACTGGGCCCCGGATGCCCCCTTCCGGGCCGGTGATCGGCGCCACTACGCCTACCGGCTGCGGATGCTGGGGGAGCAGCCGCCGGAACACTCCGGCGCCCGGGTGATCCGCAGCCGCACGGGCTGGGCGGCCACCCCGGGTGAACCTGATCCCCCGCCGGAGAGTGTGCGTCGTTTCGCCATCGATTTTCGCGGCGAGACCCTGGGGGAGGTCGATGTGGACGAGCTCGAGGCCGACATCGAGGTGTCCGATGGTGAGGTGACCGATGTCCGGGTGGTCTCCCTGCCCGAACTAAGGACGGTCCGAGTGACGTTCCGGCTGGTTCCGGACGGCGATCGGGCCGCGGACATGCGCCTGGTGCTTGCGGGTGCGCAGGGGCCGGTGAGCGAAACGTGGAACTTCGTCTGGTATGGCGATGAGCTCTGATCGCGTGCACCGCACAGGGGACGCCGGCGGCCGGGTCCTGGCCTGCCCCGGGGTTGGCCTGCGTCGGTGCATGCTGGCCGGTTTCGTCGGCGCCACCGTCGCGCTGGCGGCAGGGGGCGTGCTGGCCGCGGTGGAACCGGCTGCGCTGGGGCCGCTGCAGGCGGTGTCGCTGCTCCTGTTCCTGGTGCTGTTCGCGTGGATTTCGCTGGCCTTCTGGAGTGCGACCATCGGATTCGTGCTGGGCGTGTCGGGTCGTGATCCACTGTCCCTTCGCCGGCTGGATCCGGGACCGGCGGAGGGCGATGGCGCGTCCCTGGCCAGCCGCACTGCCTTGATCATGCCCGTTCACAACGAGGATCCCCTGCGGGTCGTCCACGGGCTGGCCGCCACCTGTGAGTCAGTAATCGCCACCGGACAGGGCGCTGGCTTCGACGCCTTTGTCCTCAGCGACACCACGGATGCGGACATCGCCGAACGGGAGCAGGCGGCGGTGGCGGCGCTGCGCGGGCGGCTACCGCGTGATTTCGGCGTCCATTACCGTCGCCGGCTCGACAACGCCGGCCGCAAGGCAGGGAACATCGCCGATTTCTGCCGCCGCTGGGGTGGCCACTACGACTTCATGGTGGTCCTGGACGCCGACAGCCTCATGGCCGGCTCCACCGTGGTGAAACTGGTGCGCACCATGGAGGCCAACCCCGGGGCCGGGTTGATCCAGACCGTGCCGGTGCCCGTGAGGCAGCAGACGCTGTTCGGGCGGCTGTTCCAGTTTGCCGGGGCGGTGCACAGCCGCATGCTGGCCGCCGGCATGGCCTTCTGGCAGGGCGATGCGGCCAACTACTGGGGTCACAACGCCATCGTTCGGCTGCGGGCGTTCACCGCCCACTGCGGGCTGCCAACCCTGCCGGGGCGGCCGCCCCTGGGCGGGGAGATCCTCAGCCACGATTTCGTCGAGGCGGCGTTGATGCGGCGTGCCGGGTGGGGCGTCTGGGTGCTGTCTGAAGTCCAGGGCAGTTACGAGGAACTGCCCACGACGCTGCTGGATTACGCCAAGCGCGACCGGCGCTGGATTCAGGGCAATCTTCAGCACCTGCGGCTGCTCGGCAATCGCGACCTGCACCCCTTGAGCCGGCTGCACTTCTTCCTGGGGGCATTCACCTATCTGGCGTCGCCGCTGTGGCTGGCGCTGCTGGTCCTGAGCAGCGTCGATGCAGCGCTACGCTCCGGTGGCGGCCTGCTGGCCGCCACCGTCGACGCGCCGGGCCCTGCAGGTCCGGGGGCAGCGCTCGTGTTGCTGGTCGTCACTGTCCTGATGGTGCTCGCCCCGCGGTGTCTCGGGAGCATGCTGGCCGCGCTGCAGGCCTCTGCCGAGGGCGGGCGGACACGCCTTGCCGCCAGCGGTGTGCTGGACCTGGTGTTCTCGGTCCTGATCGCCCCCGTGCTGCTGGTTCTGCACGCCTGGTTCCTGGTCTGCATCCTGGGTGGCCGGACCACCGCCTGGCAGGCCCAGGCGCGCCAGGGGCGGCTGCTGTCGTGGCGCCAGGCCTGGGGTTACACCGGGGCGTTACCCATTCTGGCGCTGGTCTGGGGTGGGCTGCTTGCCTGGCAGGCGCCGGTACTGCTGGTGTGGTTGCTGCCGGTGCTGCTGCCCCTTCTGCTGGCACCGGTGCTGACGCGGCTTACCAGCAGTGATGCCCTGGGCAGGCGTCTGCACCATGGCGGTTTGCTGCGCCCACCCTCCGACCCCGCCGGGGCGACCGTTCTCGCGCGGTTGAGTGCCCACGAGCAGGCGCCTGTGGATGTTTCAGGTTCACCAGCAGACCCCGCCATGGCGCCGCCGGAGCGGCCCGAGACAATGCCCGTTCAGGCCCTCAACGCGCTGGCAATGCCCTTCGTCCCGCGCTGACGCGTCAGCCGAACAGGCTCATGCGTTGCATCACCCCGTCACGCCGTATCCGCCAGTGGTATAGGGCGCCGGTGATGTGCAGTACCACCAGGCCAAGGATGATCCAGCCCAGGGTGGCATGCCAGAAGAACAGCCGCTCCGACAGGGCGTCGTTCTCGCCGATCAGCCCGGGCAGGTGCCAGTGGAAGAACTCCACCGGGAAGCCGCCGGAGGCCG
>SKYZ01000129.1 GCA_007127625.1 Aquisalimonas sp.
GGCGCAAAATACACCCCGCTCTCCAGCATCCCGTGGAAGAACCGCCCGTAGCGGTCCGTGTTGCTGTCCACCACCTGCTGGTACGTACGCACGGGCCCGTCTTCCGTGAAGAACAGCCCCATCATGCTGCCCATCTGATTCACCTGCACCGGCACACCCGCCTGCGCGGCCCGCTCCCGCAGACCGTCCGCCAGCGTCTTGGTGGTCGCCTCCAGCCGCTCGAACGTCCCCGGCCGCGACAGCACCTCCAGCGTCTTCAGACCGGCCGCCATCGCCACCGGGTTCCCCGACAACGTACCCGCCTGATAGACCGCGCCCAGTGGCGACAACTGCTCCATGATCTCCCGGCGGCCACCGAAGGCGCCCACCGGCATACCGCCTCCAACCACCTTGCCCAGACAGGTGAGATCCGGCATCACCCCGTAGCGTGCCTGGGCCCCGCCCAGGTGCACCCGGAAACCCGACATCACCTCGTCGAAGATCAGCACGCTGCCGTGGTTGGTGCACAGATCACGCAGCCCCTGCAGGAACTCCCCATCCGCCGGCACCAGATTCATGTTCCCGGCCACCGGCTCCAGCATCACCGCGGCGATTTCGTCACCGTACTCCGAGAACGCCTGCTTCACGCCATCGAGATCGTTGTAGGTGAGCGTGATGGTGTCCGCCACCACCGCTTCCGGGACCCCCGGGGATGTCGGATTGCCCAGGGTCAGGGCACCGGACCCCGCCTTCACCAGCAGCGCATCCACATGACCATGGTAGTTGCCCTGGAACTTGATGATCTTGTTGCGGCCGGTGTAGCCACGGGCCAGCCGCAGGGCGCTCATGGTCGCTTCCGTGCCGGAGCTGACCATGCGCAGCATTTCCATGGACGGGAAATGCGTCTTGATCTGCAGCGCCATGCGCGTCTCGGCCTCCGTGGGCGCACCAAAGCTCAGCCCCTGGGCCGCCGCGTGCTGCACTGCCTCCACCACCTCCGGATGGGCATGCCCCAGCACCATGGGGCCCCAGGAGCAGACATAGTCCACATAGCGCTGGTAGTCCTCGTCGTAGAGGTAAGGCCCCTGGGCACGGCGCATGAACACTGGTGTCCCGCCGACACCGCGGAAGGCGCGCACGGGGGAGTTCACGCCGCCGGGGATGTGCTGACAGGCCGCCTCGAAGAGGGTCTCGGAGTGTTTCATGGGATGGGCTTCCTCCTGCAGGGATTCGTGACCGATACCTCGAGTCTATCAGGCACCGCCAGGGGTACCGGAATGGAACAGGCCCGCGATGCGCGCCGCCGCCAGACGCGGATCGGGGGCCGCGAAGACACCGCTGATCACTGCCACGGCATCCACGCCGGCAGTGACCACCAGCCCGGCATTGTCCGGCGTGATACCTCCGATGGCCACCACCGGCTGCCTGTAGCGTTCCGCGGCGGCGGTGAGCGTGGCCAGCGGCACGGGCACCGCCTCCGGCTTGGTCGGCGACGGGAAGACGCTGCCGAAGGCGAGATAATCCGCGCCGGCCGCCGCCTGATGGTCGGCGCGCTCCAGGGAACCGTAGCAGGAGACACCGATGACAACCTGGCTGCCGAGCCTCACCCGCGCCTGCGCCGGATCGTCGTCGTCACGACCGAGATGAACCGCCGGCGCATCGATGGCGGCAGCCAGTTCCACGTCATCGTTGACCACGAACAAGGCACCGTACTGCCGACACAGTGCCAGCAACGCCGCCGCTTCCTGGCGGCGGCGGCCATGGTCGCTGCTCTTGTCGCGATACTGGAGCACGGCGGCCCCGCCCTCCAGTACCTCACGTACCACGGACATCAGCGCATTGCCGCGGTGCCCGTCGGTATCGGTGATCGCGTACAGGCCACCAACCGCCGATGCGTCCGTCATGCTGCGCCTCCCCTTGGAGCCCCTTGCACGAATCGGTAGAGTACCGCCTTTCTCAGGCATCAGGGTGACACGAATGGAATACAAGTCTTACATGTGCGTCGTCTGCGGGTGGATCTACGAAGAAGAGGACGGACTGCCCGACGAAGGCATTGCGGCCGGCACGCGGTGGGAAGACATTCCGGACAGCTTTACCTGCCCGGAATGCGGTGCCGGCAAGGAAGACTTCGAGATGATCGAAATCTGAACGAGCCCCGGCTTAGCCGAACCCGCCAAGAAACCACGTCACGGCACCACCGACCACACCCAGCAACACCGCCAGGGCTACCGCTGTCGGCCATCGACGTGGCTGCGCTTCGGGCTCCGCGGCCTGTGGCTGCGCCCCGGTGACGGTGGCCGGTTCTGCCGCAGCGGCAGGGTGATGGCGCGGGGGCGTTTCACCGAACATCGGCTCGCGGCGCTGCTTCTGCGCCTCCGCCCGTTGCCTGTCACGTTCTGCCTGCCGCTGGTCCTCCTTGGCCACCTGCTGCTCCAGGCGCTCCAGCTTGTTCCTGTCCAGGGACGTGTCCGCCTGGATGAGCTGGAACTCGTCCGCCAGCTCTGCCCCAAGTGACGTGGCGGCCTCGTCGTCACCGGCGCCTCCGGCCTCGCCACCATGGGCGGCACGCAGCACCGCGTTGGCCTCCGTGAGGTCCACCTGGACGGGATTCCCGGCACCGAACCCTCGCGGCGCACTGCGGGTTTCCTGAGCCTGAACGGCATCGGCGGGGTTGCTGCGGTCCTGCTCGGCCTGGACGGCGACCAGCTTCTCTGCCAGGCGCACCGCCCGCTGATTGGCCTGACCGCGCCCGCGCTCGGAGAGATTGAGGGCCTTGCGCAGCGCCGTCACCTCCTCCAGCAGGGCTGCTTCACGGTCCTCGTCGCTGGCACCCTCAAGCCCCTGGAGGCTGCTAAGGGTCTCTTCCAGCTGGCGGTTGCGCTCCTGCTCCGCCACCACCTGGCGCCTTGCCTCGTTGAGTTCCGCCTCCATGGTGGCGAGCTCCTCCTCGGCGCTCTGCCAGGCCGCCCTTGCCGCCTCGCGGGTCTGGGTGACCTGTTCTTCGGCGCTGAGCCGGGCGGACTCTTCCTGCTTCAGGTACTGCCGGTTGAGTTCGTCGTAGCGACGCTGCAGCCGATCCGAATGTTCATGGATCTCCTGAAGCTGGCGCTTCACCCGGGCAAGTTCGTCCTCCACCTCGCGGCGGCGGGCAACTTCCTGGGCATGGATGCGCAGCTGCTCGGCCTCCACCCGCTGGCGCGCGGTTTCGGTCTCGGCCTGATAGTAAGCCACTTCATCATGCAACCGCTGGCGCAGCGCAGCCAGCTCCTTTTTCAGGCGCTCCACCTCGGACTGTCCCGCGGCTTCCTGGCGCCTCGCTTCCTGTGCCGACATAGGCCCTCCGTTACCTGCGTCCTGCGGCCCTTCTCCCGGGGCCGTCGTGTGCCTCTGGTCACGGCTGCGTGACTACCTCGCGCATCCGGGACACAAGCACCCGCAGGTCACTGTAGCCGTCGGGGTCGAAAAGATCACCCCGAAGGCGCTTCTAATATCCGGCGATACCGACGTCCAACCCTGCCGGCAACTCGGCCAGACGCTCGACACCGGTACGTAGCCCACCGTCGGGGTGCAGCTCCAGCCAGCGGTATCCGGGCGGCCGGGGATCGATTCGGAACGTCGGGCTGCCGGGATGGAACTGCACACAGGTACTGGGGCTCGCCAGCAGGCGGATACCGCCGTGCCAGCCTTCGAACTCCTGGTGAACATGCCCCCATACCACGGCGCGCACCGCATCGTGACGGTCCAGCACACTGAACAGATCGCGTCCGTTATCAAGGCCAATGCGATCGATCCACTTGCAACCCACGGGTACCGGTTGATGGTGGAGTCCCACCAGCACCTGCCTGCCGTCATTGGCCCCCAGGCAGTCGTCCAGCCACTGCAGCTGTGCCGGCGACAAATGCCCGTGCGTCGCGCCCGGAACGGTGGAATCCAGCGTAATGAACAGCCAGTCACCGGCTACCATGTGGCCGACAAGCCGCACCGGGCCGGTGTGAAACACGCGCTCCATGGCGCCGGCGTCATCGTGGTTGCCCGGCAGCACCAGCCCGGGCAGCCCCAGCCCCTGAAGCTGGCGCCTGGCCGCGCAGTAGGCGGCATCGATGTCCATGGCGCCGTCGTGGATGACGTCACCGGTGTGCAGCAGGAGATCGCACCGCCGTCCGTTGCCGCGCAACGCGGCGACCACGGCCTCCCAGGCCGCTTCGGTATCGACACCGGCCAGTTGACCGCTGTCCCCGTAGAGGTGGGTATCCGTGATCTGCAGCACCCGAAGCGGGCGGCCACGCGGCAAGCCGGTCAATTGCATTGCGTCCCAAGCCTCTCGATAGGTCGGCCGCCGAGACTGCAGCTACGGTCGGCCATCAATACATCGAGTCTTGCCTGAATCCCTCCAAGTTTCTGTTGCGGTCGTCACAAATCACCCTTTCCGGGCTAACCGCAATTAACAGGACACGCTCCCCTACTAGGGTAGAATGTTTGAGCCTATCGTCCATGAACACGCGCGGGCCGGGTCTCAACCAGGCGCCCCCGTCGGCAGGGCTTGCCGCAGGCAGGCCTTGTCGGTAGGTTCGACACCTCCGTCATCGACGGAGACAGGGCATGCTTGGCGGGAAACCGCCGCGAGGAGACAGGGATGCACCACAGGATTGCGACACTGGCGGTGGCCATCGCACTGCTGGCGGGCTGCGCCGGCGGCGGCTCACCCGGTGATGATGCGCGTTTCGCGGAAGGCCGCGAAGCCTACCAGGCAGGAAACTACGGCGAGGCATTCGAGCGGCTGATCGTGGAGGCCGAGGCCGGTAATCCCGACGCCCAGTACACCATCGGCTACATGTACTTCGAGGGCCAGGGCGTCAACCGTGACGAGGACCGGGCGCTGGAGTGGATCCGGCGCGCGGCGGAAAACGGCAGCCGGCGGGCGGTGACCGCCCTGGGCGAGCTGGCCGGCATGGGCAGCAGCCGTCCCGGCGTAAGCGAGCAGCCGACGACGACACCGGAGCCCCAGGCCGACGAGGGGACACCACGGCTGACCCCGGACAGCGACGACATGGAGCGTCAGATTCGCGAGGAGCTGCCGGCGGAGTTCACGGACGACGACTCTTGATCCTGCCGGACCCGGCGAGAGCGCCGTAGGGCGGACCTGTAGGGCGGACCTTCAGGTCCGCCGTCAGAGACATTCCAGCCAAGGCCGTTTATCGAAGCCCCATCGGCGGACCTGAAGGTCCGCCCTACACCGGTTGTCCACGCCTGTTGCAATCACCCCC
>SKYZ01000344.1 GCA_007127625.1 Aquisalimonas sp.
CAATGGCGGCGCGTTCCACGCCCAGTTCGTCGGCGATAGCAATGGCGGCCAGGGCGTTGAGGACGTTGTGGCGCCCGGGCAGGTTGAGGGTGATCTCCAGCGGCTCGGGGTCACCGTTGATGCGCACGCTGAATTCCGTGCGGCCGCCGCTCTGGCGCAGATTGCACGCCTGCAGATCGGCCGCGGCGTCAATACCGTAGGTGCGCACCGGGCGTGTCACTTCCGGCAGCAGTTCGGCCACTTCCGGGTCGTCCAGACACAGCACGGCCAGGCCATAGAAGGGAATGTGGTGGAGGAATTCCAGGAACGTGGCACGCAGGCGCCGGAAGTCGCCGCCGTAGGTCCCGAGATGGTCGGCATCGATGTTCGTCACCGCCGCGATCATCGGCTGCAGATACAGGAACGACGCGTCGCTCTCGTCGGCCTCGGCCACCAGGAACTGACTATCGCCCAGGCGGGCGTTGGCACCGGCGCTGGTGAGCCGGCCGCCGATGACGAACGTGGGATCCAGACCTCCCTCGGCCAGCACGCTCGCCACCAGGCTGGTGGTGGTGGTCTTGCCGTGGGTGCCCGCCACGGCAACCCCATAGCGGAACCGCATGAGTTCCGCCAGCATCTCCGCCCGCGGCACCACCGGGATGCGCGCTTCCCGGGCGGCCTGCACCTCGGGGTTGTCCTCACCCACCGCGGTGGAGACCACCACCGCGTCGGCGTGTGCCACATGGCCCGGCGCGTGACCGATGCGGATGGTCGCACCCAGCTCGCGCAGACGCGCGGTCACCGGGTTGTCCTTCAGATCACTGCCGGAGATCCGGTAGCCCAGGTTCAGCAGCACCTCGGCAATCCCGCTCATGCCGGCACCGCCGATGCCGACGAAGTGAATCCGCCGGACCCGGCCCATGGTGCCGGGGCGGGTGTGATCAATGGGATGCGGGCGCTGGCCGTTGCTCATCGAGCCACCTCCAGACAACGTTCGGCCACTGTCTCGGCGGCATCCGGCCGCGCCACTGCACGGGCTGCACGGGCCATCGCCAGCAGCCGGTCCCGGTCGCCGCCCAGCGCCTGCAAGTGCTCCTGCAACCGCGCCGCCGTGAGTTCATCCTGGGGCAGCAGGACCGCAGCGCCGGCATCCACGAGATGGCGGGCGTTGGCGGTCTGGTGGTCGTCCACGGCATGGGGCAGTGGCACCAGCACGGCGGGTACGCCGGCAATGGCAAGTTCGCTCACGGTCAGCGCGCCGGCCCGGCACAGCACCAGGTCCGCCCACGCGTAGGCAGCGGCCATGTCGCTGATGAAGGCCGAGACTTCGGCTTCCACGCCGGCATCGGCGTAGGCCTGCCGGGCGATGTCCTCGGTACGCTGACCCGCCTGATGCCAGACGACCGGACGTTCGGCTTCGGGTGTCCGTGCAACGGCGCAGGCCACGGTCTCGTTCAGGGCCTGGGCGCCAAGGCTTCCGCCCAGCACCAGGAGCCGCCAGCGGCCGGAGCGCGGCGTGCGCTGCTCCGGCGGTGCCAGCCGCAGGATGTCGCCGCGGACGGGATTGCCGGTCACCTCGGCGTCGCCACCGGGGAACGCGCCGTCGAATCCGGCCAGCACGGCGCGGGCGCAGCGCGCCAGCAGGCGATTGGTCAGCCCTGCACGGGCATTCTGCTCGTGGATCACCAGCGGGTAGCGCAACAGCCATGCGGCCAGGCCGCCGGGACCGGCGACGTAGCCGCCCATGCCCAGCACCGCGCGGGGACGTTGCCGCCGCAGCGCGCCCGCGGCCTCGAGGCCGGCGCGCAGGATTCGCACGGGCGCCAGCAACCAGCCAGCGGCGCCCTTGCCGCGCAGGCCGCGCACGGTGAGCCACTCCATGGCGAGTCCGGCCCCGGGCACCACACGCGCCTCCAGCCCTTCCCGGGTACCCAGCCAGACGACGGGAACACCCCGGGCGCGCAGCGCATCCGCCACCGCCAGTGCCGGGAACACGTGGCCGCCGGTCCCGCCGGCCATGATCAGCACCGGCGCCTGATTGGCCGCAGACCGGTTCATGATGCCCTCCTGCGGCTTGCCGGACGCGCGGCCATGCGCCGTTCGTAATCCACACGCAGGACCACGGCAAGAGCAATCCCGGTGGACAGCATGCTGCTGCCGCCGTAACTCATCAGCGGCAGGGTCAGGCCCTTGGTGGGCAACAGGCCCATGCTCACACCGATATTGATGAAGCTCTGCAGACCGAGCCAGAACCCCACCGCCAGGCTGACGTAGCCGCCGAAGTGGTGATTCTCCCGGAGCGCGGTCATGCCGATGGACAGTACACGCCAGACGATCCAGCCGTAGAGGGCAATCACCACCACCACGCCCACCAGCCCCAGTTCCTCGGCCAGCACCGCAAAGACGAAGTCCGTGTGCGCCTCCGGGAGGTAGAACAGCTTCTGCACGCTGGCACCGAGACCAACGCCGAGCCATTCGCCCCGACCGATGGCGATGAGCGACTGGGTGAGCTGGAAGCCGGTATTGAATGGATCCGCCCACGGATCCACGAAGGCTGTCAGGCGCGTCACCCGGTACGGCGAGGTAACGATCAGCATCCACGCCACCCCGCCGGCCCCGAGGACAAGGGCAGCGAAGCGCCACAGCGGCACCCCGGCCAGGAACAGCAGGCCCAGACCGGTGGCACCGAGTACCAGCGCGGCGCCGAAGTCCGGCTGCATCAGCAGCAACAGACCGGTGACTCCCAGCAGGACGATGGGAATGAGAAAGCCCTGCATGGACCCCCGCACGCGGTCTCCCCGGCGCACCATGTAGGCAGCCAGGTAGAACAGCACGCCGAACTTGGCCACCTCGGAAACCTGCAGATGGAAGATTCCCACCGGGATCCAGCGGGTCGCACCGTTGACCTCCCGGCCAACCCCCGGGATCAGCACCGCCACCAGCAGAAGGAACGCGCAGAGCAGCAGCAACCCGCTGGCCTGGTACCAGCGCTGCACCGGCACCTGCAGCACCAGCCAGACACCCACCAGGGTCATGCCGAGGAACAGCAGCTGTCGTTGCAGAAAATAGAACGGCGAGCCGAACTGGCTGTCGGCCAGTGACATGGAAGCGGAGGTCAGCACCACCAGGCCCACCACCACCGCAGTGGTCAGGGCCCACACCAGGCGCTGGTCCAGGTTCGGCCACAGGGCGCTGGCGCGGCGGGCCTCGCCGGCGGCGGCATTGAGCACGCGCACACTCATGGCGCCAGCCTCCCCACCGCATCGGCAAACGCGCGGCCGCGTGCCTCGTAACCGGCGTACTGATCAAAGCTGGCGCAGGCCGGGGACAGGAGCACGGTATCCCCGACCTGCGCCACCTCGCACGCCCGCGCAACCGCATCGTCCATGTCGCGGGCACGAACCTGGGGCACCCGGTCGCCCAGCGCACGCGCCAGGACCGGTGCATCTTCACCGACCAGCACCACGGCGCGCGCCTTACGCGCCAGCGGTTCCGTCAGTGGCGTGAAATCGGCACCCTTGCCCTGGCCGCCGGCGATCAGCACCAGTGGCCCATCCAGGCCTTCCACCGCCGCCAGGGCGGCGCCGACATTGGTGGCCTTGGAGTCGTTGATCCAGCGCAGCCCCGCATGGTCGCCCAGCCACTGCATGCGATGGGGCAGACCGGCAAACTGCTGGAGCACGCGCAGGCAGGCATCGGACGGCAGGCCGACGGACTCGCCCAGGGCCAGCGCCGCCAGGGCGTTGAGCTGATTGTGCCGTCCCTGAAGGGCCAGGGAGTCCACGGGCAGCAGGGCATCGCGGTCCCGTGCCAGCCAGTCGCGGCCGCCGCTGCGGAGGATGCCGTAGCCGTCCTGCGGCGGTGCCGCCAGGCCAAAGGGCCGAACCGCGCGGTCACGCCGGGCCATGGCAGCGACCCGGGGATCGTCCCGATTCACCACCATGACACCGCCACCGCTGTAGACCCTGGCCTTGATCGCAGCGTAGGTCTCCACGTCGCCATGGCGATCCATGTGATCGGCACTGACGTTCAGCACCACCGCCGCTGCCGGCCGGAGGGAATAGGTGGTTTCAAGCTGGAAGCTGGACAGTTCGAGCACGTACAGGTCCGGCTCCGGGTCGTCCAGCAGATCCAGCGCCGGGGTCCCGAGATTGCCGCCGACACCGGCCCGCTTGCCGGCCTCTGCCACCATCTCCCCGACCAGGGTGGTCACGGTGCTCTTGCCGTTGGAGCCGGTAATGGCCACCACCGGGGCGCGGGCGTGGCGGGCGAACAGCTCGATCTCGCTGATGACGGGCACGCCGCAGAGCCGGGCCTGGCGAAGCGCCGGCTCCTCCAGGGAGACACCGGGACTGACCACGATCTCGGCGGCATCCGCCAGCAGTGTGGCATCGAAGGCGCCCAGGTGCAGCGGAATGGCGGGATCCAGGTCGTGGACCGCGCTTGCCGCCGGCGGCCGCCGGCGACTGTCCGTGGCGGCCACGGCAACACCACGGCGGTGAAGGAAGCGCACGCACGCCTCCCCGGTCCGACCCAGACCGACCACCACCGTTGTACGCACGTTTGTCGCCATGACTGCCTGCATTTACCTGATCTTCAACGACGCCAGACCGATCAGCACCAGAATCACGGTGATGATCCAGAAGCGGACGATCACCCGCGGCTCCGGCCAGCCCTTGAGTTCAAAATGGTGGTGCAGCGGCGCCATGCGGAACACGCGCCGACCGGTGAGCTTGTACGACGCCACCTGCAACATCACCGAGAGGGTTTCCACCACGAACACGCCGGCCATGATGAACAGCACGACCTCCTGGCGGGTGACCACCGCCACCACCCCCAGCGCGGCGCCCAGCGCCAGCGCGCCCACGTCGCCCATGAACACCTGGGCCGGGTAGGCGTTGAACCAGAGGAACCCCAGCCCGGCGCCCACCAGGGCACCGCAGAAGATGACCACCTCGCCCACGCCGGGGACGAACGGAATGCCCAGGTAGTCGGCGAACTGGAAATGGCCGGAGGCGTAGGCGAAGACGCCCAGGGCACCCCCGACCAGCACCGCCGGATTGATCGCCAGGCCGTCGAGCCCGTCGGTGAGGTTGACGGCATTGCTGGCACCGACAATCACCAGGTAGCTCAGCGGGATGAACAGCCAGCCCAGCTGCCAGGTGACGTCCTTGAGGAACGGCAGGATCAGCGTGGTTTCCACCGCATTCTGTGCAGTAATGAACAGGGCGACCGCAGCCCCCAGGCCCACCACC
>SKYZ01000313.1 GCA_007127625.1 Aquisalimonas sp.
ATCGCCATGGACGACCTCTACGGCGGCACGTATCGACTGTTCGAGAACGTGCGGCGCCGCTCCGCAGGGCTGGAGTTCAGCTTCGTCGATCTCAGCCAGCCCGGGGCAGCCGCAGAGGCTCTCCAGGACAACACCCGCATGATCTGGGTGGAATCACCCAGCAATCCACTGCTCAAGCTCGTTGATCTGCAGCAGATCGCCGCCTTCGGCCGGGAGCACGGGCTGCTGAGCGTCATGGACAACACCTTTGCGACACCCATGCTCCAGCGGCCCATCGATTGCGGTTTCGATATCGTCGTCCACTCCGCCACCAAGTACCTGGGTGGGCATTCCGATGTCGTCGGTGGCGTCGCGGTGGTCCGTGATGGTGCCCTGGCAGAGCAGCTCGGGTTCATTCAGAACGCCGCCGGCGGTATCGCGGGGCCGTTCGACAGCTTTCTCGCCATGCGCGGCGTGAAGACGCTGTCGGTGCGCATGCGGCAGCACTGCGAGAACGCGCGCACCATCGCGCACTGGCTCGAGCAACGGCCCGACATCCAGCGCGTCCTCTACCCAGGCCTGCCCAGCCATCCACAACACGCCCTCGCCGGCCAACAGATGGCTGACTACGGCGGTATGGTCACCATGATCGTTGATGGCGGTGAGGTGCGTGCGCGCCGGGTCCTCGAGCGCTGTCGCGTGTTCGCCCTGGCGGAAAGCCTGGGTGGTGTCGAGAGCCTGATCGAACACCCCGGCATCATGACCCATGCATCGATTCCGCCGGAGATCCGGCGTGGCCTGGGCATCGAGGATGGACTCATCCGGCTCTCGGTGGGCATCGAGGACTGTGACGACTTGATCGCGGACCTCGATCAGGCGCTGGAGCCCTGACCCGGCATGGGTAGGGTCTGGAAGCTGTGCTTCTCCGCATATCTCACCACCTCCGGCTCAAGGAGTTGATGGAAGACCATGTGCTCCGCATCACCCGTTGTGACCTGCTAGCTTTAAGGGAGGCAATAACCACATGAGGAGGAGATCACCATGTTCCGTGCCATCCCTGCTGTCGTACTGGCTGCGCTGTTCTCCGGCGCGGCCATGGCCCATGGCTGCCCCGGTCTGATCGAAGAAATCGACGAAGCGCTGGACGACAACGTCGACAGCCATTACCAGGCAGACACGATATCCCGCGCTCAGAACCTCCGTGACGAGGGCGAGCAGTACCACGAAGAAGGCGACCACGACCGCGCCATGGAGAAGCTCGAAGAGGCCAAGATGGAGCTTGGCCTTTAGTGTCCTGTCACCCAAGTTCGTTGCATTTTGAGCGCACAGGCGCTCCCGCAGGCCCTGCCTCTGGGCGGCTGAGCCGGCGTTATCGGTCCGCGCCGTAGTGGCGCTACGCGTTCGGACCGATGGCCTTGTCTCAGCCGCCCAGAGGACAGGCAAAACACAACGAACTTGGGTGACAGGACACTAGCCCGGATATTGCACCACTGACCTGAGTGGTAGTGAAGCGTGGTGTTATTGGGTGTGGAGCTGTGGGGCCGTGTCGAAGTTGGCGATGAACTGCTCGACGAGCACCTCATGGGCCGCCCAGGCGAATCCCGGGTCGGCGCGCTGCTCCAGCCGGCACAGCGTCGACGCCGAGGCGAGCGTGTGGTCCCGCGAGACCGCCGTCTGGAACGCCACATCCCCGCGCAGCGCCTGATGGTCGTTGAGGTCCTCGTAGCCCAGCGCCGCGGCGAACACGCGCTGGCGCAACAGCGCCTCAAGCCCATGCCGGCAGCGCCGTCGCTGGCGCACGTCCTCAAGCCGCCGCGTGAGACCACACAGCAGCCCCGTGCGCTGGTCGACTTCGCGAAGAAACACCCCCCCGCATCGGAGGTGATCGCCCCGCCGTTGAAATCTGCCTCGACGACCCGGCGGCCCATCGGTGACAAACGCAGGGCTGAACCCGTACACTTTGGCATAGGCGAAGCTCGGTCGTTTGTGGATCCATGTGTCTGAATCACCACAAATTATACCGACTTCGCCTTCCTTTTTGGTGCAATATCCGGGCTAGACTGTGGCGGTTAACACACAACGCGAAAACAAGGGATTACAGCACACGCCCATGATGCAGCAGTACTTGCGCATCAAGGCGGAGCATCCGGACATCCTGGTGTTCTACCGCATGGGCGACTTCTACGAACTGTTCTACGACGACGCCCGCCGCGCCGCCGAAATCCTGGACATCACGCTCACGGCGCGGGGGCAATCCGCTGGTGAATCCATTCCCATGGCCGGTGTGCCGGTACACGCGGTGGAGAACTACCTGGCGAGGCTGGTGCGGCGGGGGGAGTCCGTGGCCATCTGCGAACAGATCGGCGACCCCAGCACCAGCAAGGGGCCGGTGGAGCGGCAGGTGACACGTATCGTGACGCCGGGCACGCTCACCGACGACGCGCTGCTGGAGGACCGCCGCAGCAACCTGCTGGCCGCCATCAGCCAGGCCGGTGAGCGCTACGGCCTGGCGGCGCTGGAACTCTCCAGCGGTCGCTTCACCACCCAGGAAGTCGAGGATGCCGACGGACTGCTGGCCGAGATCGAGCGGCTCGGCCCGGCGGAGATCCTCTACGACGAGGACCAACCCCTTCCCGAGCCGTTGCTTGAAAAACGCGGCGTAACCCGCCGGCCTCCTTGGCATTTCGAAGAGGATAGCTGCCGTCGATTGCTCACGCGCCAGTTCGGCACGCATGACCTCAGTGGCTTCGGCTGTGAAGCCCTGGGGATGGCTATCCGTGCCGCGGGTGCCCTGCTCCAGTACGTAACGGACACGCAGCGTTCCGCGCTGCCCCATGTCACCGGGCTGGGTGTGGAGCGCCGGGATGAGGGCATCATCATCGACGCCGCCAGTCGCCGGAATCTGGAGATCGAGACCAATCTGGGCGGTGGCACAGACAACACCCTGACCAGTGTGCTGGATACCACCCGGACGGCCATGGGCAGCCGACTCCTGCGGCGCTGGCTGCACCGGCCACTGCGGGACCAGAGCCGGTTGCGAGCGCGCCATGATGCTCTGGAATCCCTGCTGGAGCAGCGCCGCTACGACACCGTGCGCGACATCCTCCACGCCACTGGCGACGCCGAACGCATCCTGGCGCGGGTGGCACTGCGCTCCGCAAGGCCGCGTGACCTGGAGGCGCTACGCCATGCGTTGGAGCGACTGCCGAAACTGCAGGAGGCTCTGACCGGGGTACACGGGGACCTCCTCTACGGACTCATTGACGCTCTGGCACCGCACCCGGAGACGGTGGACCTGCTTACCCGTGCACTGGTGGAAAACCCGCCGGTGCTCACCCGGGATGGCGGCATGATCGCCGCGGGTTATGACAGCGAGCTGGACGAGCTGCGCGCGCTCAGCAACAACGCCAACCAGTTCCTGGTGGATCTCGAGGCGCGGGAGCGCGAGGCCACCGGCATCGGCACGCTCAAGGTGAGCTACAACCGTGTCCACGGCTACTACATCGAGGTCACTCGCGCCAATGCGGAGCTGATCCCCGAGCGCTACACGCGCCGCCAGACGCTCAAGGGAACCGAGCGCTACATTACCCCGGAACTCAAGGAGTTCGAGGAGAAAGTGCTCAGTGCCCGTGAACGGGCACTGGCCCGGGAGAAGGCGCTCTACGATGAGCTCCTGGAGCTGCTGAATCAGGGGCTCACGGGCCTGCAGACCGCCGCCGGCGCATTGGCCGAGCTGGACACCCTGGCCTGTCTCGCGGAGCGTGCCGACACGCTGGACTACAGCCGTCCGGAGCTACGCCAGGATCCCGGCCTGACCATCGAGCAGGGCCGGCACCCCGTGGTGGAGCGTGTGCTGGACGCTGCCTTCGTGCCCAACGACGTTCACTTCAGCGACGACCGGCGCATGTTGGTGATCACCGGGCCCAACATGGGCGGGAAATCCACGTACATGCGACAGGTGGCGCTGATCACCCTGCTGGCGCACGTGGGCAGCTTCGTACCGGCCCGCAGTGCGGCGTTGGGACCGGTGGACCGCATCTTCACGCGGATCGGCGCCTCGGATGATCTTGCCAGTGGCCGCTCCACCTTCATGGTGGAAATGACCGAAACTGCCAACATTCTCAACAACGCCACACCCCGTAGCCTGGTGCTGCTCGACGAAATCGGGCGCGGCACCAGCACCTTTGACGGCCTCTCGCTGGCCTGGGCCGCCGCCGAGTGGCTGGCGGAACGGCTGGGCGCGTTCACCCTGTTCGCCACCCACTACTTCGAGATGACGACGCTGACGGAACAGCAGTCAGTGGTGCGCAACATCCACCTGGATGCCGTCGAGCACGGTGAACGCATCGTCTTTCTGCACACGGTCAAGGACGGCCCCGCGAACCAGAGCTATGGCCTGCAGGTGGCGTCTCTGGCAGGGGTGCCCCGCGCGGTGATCGACGCCGCGCGGGGCAAGCTGGAGGAGCTGGAGCGGGAGACCCGGCGGCGCGGGGACCCTGCGGACCAGCTGCAGCTGTTCCCGGCGACTCCCGAACCCGGACCAGCCGAAACGCGCCTGCTGGAGCTGGAACCGGACGACATTACGCCGCGCCAGGCCCTGGATCTGCTCTACGAACTCAAGAGGCTCGTGGACACCGGACAAAAGCGCTAGACTAATGCGCCGGCGCGGGGCACCCCCGCAGTGTCAACCTTTCATCAAGTCTGTCCAGTCCACTGTGGCCCCTGCGCCGCGACGGACCGATCATGTGCAACGGAGTCTCCCATGACCTTTGTCGTCACGGAAAACTGCATCAAGTGCAAGTACACGGATTGCGTGGAGGTCTGCCCCGTAGACTGCTTCCACGAGGGGCCGAATTTCCTGGTCATCGACCCGGACGAGTGCATTGACTGCACTCTCTGCGAACCGGAATGCCCCCCCGAAGCCATCTACTCCGAGGACGACCTACCGGACGAGATGAGCCACTTCCTGGAGCTCAACGCCGAGCTCGCGCAGAAATGGCCGGTGATCACCGAGCAGAAGGATCCCCCGGAGGACGCCGACGCATGGGATGGCAAGCCCGGCAAGCTGGAGCTGCTGGAGCGCTGACACCGGTGATCGGCGGCGAAACGAAAACAGGGGCCTCGGCGGCCCCTGTTTTCTGCCGGCTCCGTATGCCGTCAGAGGTCTTCCAGCCGCCCCTGAAGGTCATCCGGTGACACCATGCCCTGAAATACGGTGCCGTCCTCGGCCACGATGGTGGGCGTTGCATTGATCCCCAAGGCACGTGCCAGATTGAGCTGATCGGAGACGGGATTGTTGCACTCACGCCGCTCCATGCTCTCACCTGCCTTGGCGCGGTCCATGGCCGCATTGCGATCATCGGCGCACCAGACGCTCACGGCCTTGTGGTAGGAACCCGTATCCACGCCGGCCCGGGGCATCTGCACGTAACGGATGGCGATGCCACGGTCCAGATACTCGTCCATGCGTGCGTGCATCCGGCGGCAGTAGGGGCAGTCGATATCGGTGAACACCGTGACGGTGTGACGCACCTCGCCCTCCGGCGAATAGACGATCATGTTGTCTTCGCCGTGCTCCTCGAGCCGATCACGGCGCATCTCACCCTGCGCGGCATCAGAGAGTGCCTGGCGGGTCTCCAGATCCATGACATCGCCCTGGATCAGGTAGCGCCCGTCGCCGGACATGTACGCCACCTGCCCCTGCACCACGATGAGATAGATGCCCTCCAGCGGCGTCTCCTCGACGCGATCCGGCACCAGGTCGGGATCCATGCTCTGCAGGCGTTCGGTGATGCGTTCGGTGACCGCATCCAGGTCATCGGCAGCAGCCTGGGAGCCGATGCCCAGAGCGAGTATCACGGTCAACACAATGAAGCGGAACAAAGGCTCAACTCCTCTTTCCTGATGATCAATGCGGCCGCGTCAACCGCGGGGATGATGCTCTGCGTGCAGATCCTGCAGACGCTGCCTTGCCACGTGGGTGTAGATCTGTGTCGTGGACAGATCGCTATGGCCAAGCAGCAACTGTACCACGCGCAGGTCGGCGCCATGGTTGAGCAAATGGGTCGCGAACGAGTGCCGCAGCGTGTGCGGCGACAACGGCTTGCTGATGCCGGCGGTTACGGCATGGCGACGAATACGATACCAGAAGGCCTGGCGGGTCATGCCGGCTCCCCGCCCGGTGAGGAACACGGTGTCGCACAGGCGGCGGCGGAGCAGCGCGGGGCGTGCCTCCCGCAGGTAGCGCTCCATCCAGTCCAGGGCCGTTTCCCCCAGGGGCACCAGGCGCTCGCGGTTGCCCTTGCCCACGATGCGCACGACACCCTGACGGGTGTTGACCTGTGACAGGGTCAACGACACAAGCTCGGACACACGCAGGCCGGAGGCGTAGAGCACCTCCAGCATGGCGCGATCACGCAAGCCCACGGGATCATCGACCTCCGGCGCCGCCAGCAGCGCCTCCACGTCGGACTCGGTGAGTGCCGCCGGCAGGGACTGCCCGGTTCGCGGAGACTGCACGTCGACCGTGGGGTCATTGCGGATCCCGCCCTCGCGCAGCAACCAGCCGTAGAAGCGGCGCAGACTGGAGAGCAGGCGTGCGGTGCTGCGTGGCCGGGCTCCACTGTGAACGCGCTCGGCCAGGTAGCCGAGCACTGCAGCACGATCGGCGACCTCCAGTGCACCGCCTCGACGCTCCTGCCATGCGGCGAAGGCAAGCAGGTCGGTGCGATAGGCCCGCAGGGTGCTCTCGCTCAGACCTCGCTCGAGCCAGAGCGCATCGAGAAAGGCCTCGATGCGCCCTGCCCCCGCGAGTTCAGCTGCTGGTTCCGGCACCGCCGCTACCGCCGCTCGTGCCCTCGGCTGCCTTCTCGGTGCTCTTCTTCAGGAAATCGCCCAACGTGTTGAGCATGTCCAGCGGGACCGGGAAGACCACCGTGGAGTTCTGGTCCTGGCCGATGCTCTGCAGGGTCTGCAGGTAGCGTAGCTGGATGGCCTGGGAGTTCTGGGAAAGGATGTTGGCGGCATCCTGGAGCTTCTGCGCCGCCTGCATCTCACCCTCGGCGTGGATGATCTTCGCGCGCCGGCTACGCTCGGCCTCCGCCTGCTGAGCGATGGCGCGGATCATGCTCTCGTCCACGTCCACGTGCTTGATTTCGACGTTGGCCACCTTCACGCCCCAGGCGTCGGTGTGCTCGTCCAGGATCTCCTGGATATCCTGGTTGAGCCGGTCGCGCTCCTGAAGCATCTCGTCCAGATCATGCTTGCCCAGCACCGAGCGGAGTGTGGTCTGAGCCAGCTGACTGGTGGCCGCGAAGAAGTCCTCGACGTTGATCACGGAACGCTGCGGATCCACCACCCGGAAATAGATCACGGCGTTGACCCCGACGGACACGTTGTCCTTGGAGATCACGTCCTGGCTGGGGACATCCATGACCACCGTGCGCAGATCAACCCGGACCATCTGCTGAATCAGGGGGATGACCAGGATCAGGCCAGGCCCCTTGACACTCCAGAAGCGCCCGAGCTGGAAAATGACTCCACGCTCGTACTCGCGCAGAACGCGGATGGCCGAGGCCACCAACGCAACCAGCGCTGCGCCGACAATAAGTAGAATGGTCTCCATCAACTTCTCCTTGCTGATTCGCGGGTTCGTGTTCTCAAGGCAACGCCCCTATGGGCATCTCAATACGTGCAAGGTTCAGCATAGCTGCTTCCGGTGCTCGGCAGAAACACCCTGCGGCACCACTGCAAGGTGAGTACAATGCCGCCATGCCGACCATCCGCCCCTGGGACCAGAGCCCTGCCTTGCTGGCCTATACCCGCACCGGCTTCGAGAACGATGCTGCCGCAGAGCTCACCGAGCGTGCTGCCGAAGCAGGCCTGGCGGCTTACTGCCGCACCCATGCGGGCACCGGTCTGGTGGAGCTTCACAGCGCCGATGGCACGCCCCTGTGGTCACTTCTGCAACGGCAGGAGTTCAAAGCGCTGGTGTTCGTGCGCCAGTGGCTGGTCGGCAGTGGCTGGCTGAGGAATCTGCCCCCGGAAGACCGGCTGACCCCACTGCTCAACGCCCTGCCGGATCGGGGGCCGTTCGCCGACGTTATCCTGGAGTATCCCGACACCAACGCAGGCAAGGCGCTATCGCGCTTTTGCCGCGGGTTCGGTCGCACACTACAGGCAGCACTGAAGCAGACGGATGCCCTGCAGCCCGAGGCCCGGCATCGACTGCACCTGCTGTTCACCGATTCGACCACAGTCTTCCCTGGCGTCACCCCGGTGGCCAACAGTTCGCCCTGGCACCTCGGCATCCCGCGGCTGCGCATGCCCGGGCAGGCGCCCAGCCGCTCCACCCTCAAGCTGGAGGAGGCATTGCTGACCCTCATGGACGAGACCGAGCGGCAGCACCTTCTGCGCCCCGGTGGCACCGCGGTGGATCTCGGCGCCGCCCCGGGTGGCTGGACGTGGCAGCTGGTGCGCCGCGGCCTGCACGTCACCGCCGTGGACAACGGCCCCATGGACGCCGATCTGATGCACTCGGGCCTGGTGGAGCATCGCCGGGAGGACGGGTTTCGCTTTCGCCCGGCGGCACCGGTGGACTGGCTGGTGTGTGACATGGTGGAGCAACCCAGCCGCATTCTCCCCCTGATGGGGCGCTGGCTGGCCCGCGGTGACTGCCGCCAGGCGGTTTTCAACCTGAAACTGCCCATGAAGCAGCGTCATGCCACGGTGCGGGACGGCCTGCAGCGCCTGCGCAACGAACTGGCCCGGTGCGACCGTTCCATGGACATCCGCTGCAAGCAGCTCTATCACGACCGTGAAGAGGTCACCGTCTGCGTCATCCCGTCCGTGGGGGCGTGATCGACCCAGGGGGCCACGGCCAGTAGCGGCTCCAGCACGAGGCTGAAGCCGGCGGCAACCGTCCCCTCGGCCTCCAGCACGCCGCACAGGCCCACTTCCTGCCACTGACTCCCAGCCAGGACATCCACCCGGAAACCAGGGCCAACGCGACTGCCCCGCTGCGGCAGCAGGCGGTAGGGGACTCCCGGCAATGCCGCGGCCATGGCACCGCCCACAGCGCCCGAGAGCACCGTGGATGCACGCTCGCCAAGAATCCAGCAGTCCAGCTGATGGGCCACCAGCACGGTGGCGTCCTGCTGGCGATTGCCGCACACCACCCCGGCGCAGCTCACCAGCAGTCCGGCCTGCTCTTCCGCCAGGAGATCCGGCAGCGCCGCCAGCACGGTCTCCGTGGTGGCGTGCCGCACTCTCCAGCCCTGGCCCGCCGACACCAGTGGCGGAGTGCGCAGGGAGCGGTGTCGCCGCCCGTCCTGGGCATTGCACAGGCGTGTCACCAGCTCCTGCATCGGGTGTTCGCCCTGGGCCGGATCCGTCAGGTCACGGCGTTCCAGCAACGTGTGCAGGGCCTCCGTTCGTTGTCCGTCGTCATTCATGGGTGTGTTCTCATCCGCTGTTGCCGCCACCAACGAAAAGCGCCCCCGGGCCTCGGCTCCGGGGGCGCTTCTGGTGGCAATCACCTGCTCAGATGGTTTGCATCAACACAGGGGCACATCCCTCCCGGAGCGGTCCACGAGACCCGGGCCGCTAAATCGCCAGTCGGCGCGCCAATAGGAATGATGGCCGTGCGTAGTCATGGCCGAAAGCTAGCACCCGCGCCACGCCCGTGCAAGCCTCTCTCTCCGCACCCCGGGCCTAACGGGCATTGTCAGCGGTACCGTAGTGGCACGGCCACCGGATTGATAAAGTAAGCGCCAATGCCGGGCCAGCGATACGCGACAACATCGAGCGTTTCTGCGTCGGGTAGGCACCTGGAGCTCGTGAGCCTGGCGCTCGCGGTCAGTCACCCTCCTCCGGCGCAAGCGTGGCGGCATCCTTGGCCCAGGCCTTGGGCATGAGGCTGACAACCCGGGGCTCGCCGGTGTCCCGGTCGTAGATCAACTGCCCCAGGCCGAGCGTGTAGCCGCGGTAGCGCAACACCACATAGCCAGGCCCGGTGCAATCAACAAGCTGCTCGGGCCCGGGCAGGATGATCCCCCGGTCCAGATAGGTCTGCGCCTGAGGTGTCTCCAGACTCACGCAGTTGCGCACCGCGGCATGACCGTAAAGCATGGCCGCCGCCGTGGTGGGCTTCACCGGCAGACTGCGCCGCCGCACCGCGGGCAGGCCGAGCATCACCGGGGCGGGCGCGTCCGGGTACCGGTGATCCTCCGGTACCAGGTGCAGGTGCTTGTTGCCGCGCTTCACCGGGATCACTCCGTCGAATGCCGACGCCGGGATGCCGAAGCGTTCCGTCAGCGGCTGCAGCCAACTCCGCGGCTCCTCCGGAGGCCGGAACCACTGCGGCTCGGGGATGGCACGCGCATCGGCGGCACGCTCCAGCACCGCCACGAAGAAGCCACCGGTGTCGTTGTGGTGTGGCCACAGGCGCACGGTGTTCGCCAGGGAGGGATCGAACGCCCGCCCCAGCCACCCGGTCAATCCGGCCGCCGCGTCCAGCCCGGGCAAGCGCGCCGGCAGCAGGCGCACTTCCCCCGGGTAGCGGTGCAGCAGCGTGTCCACCACCGCTTCGTTCTCCTCCGGGGCCAGGGTGCAGGTGGAGTACACGATGCGCCCCCCGGGACGGGTGAGCCGCAGGGCGCGCTCCAGCAGTCTAAGCTGCACCGCAGCGCGCCGGCTACGGAAACGCTCATCGCTGACGGTCGGCTGGGTCACCTTGCGGAAGGTCCCCTCGCAGGTGCACGGCGCATCCACCAGAACCCGGTCGAAACCGCCGGCGCGGGCGCCAATGGCCTGACCATCCTGGCAGGTGATCGCCACGTTCAGCAGCCCCAGGCGCTTGATGGTCTGGCGCAGGGCCGCAAGCCGCCCCTTTTTCAGATCGTTGGCCATGACGGTACCGCGGTTGGCCATGGCCAGGGCGATCTGAGCGGTCTTGTTCCCCGGCGCGGCACACAGGTCGAGCACGCGCTCGCCGGGCTGCGGATCCAGCAGCTCAACAGGCAGCATGGAGGCCTCTTCCTGCACCTGGAACAGCCCGGCAAGGAACCCCCAGTGGCGCCCGGGGCGCGCTCCCTCGGCCAGGCGCAGACCGTGGGTCGACCACGGTAGCGGCGCGGATCCGATCCCGTCCGCGGCCAGAATGGCCTGCAGCTCGTCCCGGGACAGGCGCCGGGGATTGGCCCAGAGGGTGGGCGGCAGCGGCCGCAGCAGTGCGGCAATCAGCGCCTCGGGATCATCCACGATGCCGAGATAGCGTTCGCACAGGCGCCGGGCCAGGGTCTCCCGATCGGGTTGCAGCGCCGCGGCCGGCGCCGTCACGTCTGCCATTCTTCGCCAACCTCCTGCTCTGCCTCCACGGGCTCCGGGGCATCGGACTCCTTGCCCAGGAACACATCACGGTAGGACACGTACATCAGCGCCCCGAAGAACGGGACGAATGCCACGAACAGCCACCCGGCGCTGGCGACCAGCAGCCCCACGGCGATCATGAGCAGCCCCATGACCCCCAGCATGGGCACCGGGTTCATGGCGTAGGCCCTGGGGCCCATGCCCATCGCAGGGGGCAGCGGTGGATGGTGCAGCACCGTCATGGGCAGCAGGAACCACTGGCCGAATGCCAGCAGCACCAGCAGCATGGCCATAAGTGCCGTGCCGAAAATCCCCCCGGGGATCAGGATCGGCCCGAGCAGCGTCTGCCGCAGGGGCGGCTCCGCCGGCAGTCCGTCCGCCCGCACGGGGCTCCACAGGCCGGTCTGCTCCACCAGCTCACGGAAACCGCCCGCCAGTGGATCCAGAATGGTCGCCAGCCCCCCGTGCAGGGCCATTACCGTCGCTGCGCACCCCACCGCAAGGAGCAGGTCCGTATTACCGGGGACGAGCTGATGCACCCGCGCCCGGCGGCCGTGGTCAGCAAACCAGGCCAGGCGGATGAACACCATCAGCGCCAGTGGCAGGCACAGGAGCATGGTGAAGCGGCGCACGGGCATCCACTCCAGTTGGTGCACGGCGTAGAACACCAGCAACACCAGGGCGAGCACGGCGCCGGTCCAGGCGGCCTGGCCAAGCAACAGGCGCACGGCCTCCCGGACCCACTCGCTCCAGGCATCCGGCTCCACCTCTCTCGGGCCCAGCGCAGACATGCCCAGTGTCCTTTTCAGTGACTCGATTGTCGGGAAGTGCGCATTGAAACCCAGACCGGCCGGGGGGTCAAAAGCCGAGCGTGTCGTCCAGCCAGGCGACAACGCCGTCACGCACGTCGGCCCGGGCGAAGGCCTGAGTGTGCCCGACGTCGCGGAACCGCCACAGATCCACCGGCGGCCTGGCAGCGGCGTAGAGGTCTCTGCTGTGGTGGGGCGGAACGATGACATCGTCCTCACCAGCAATCAGCAGCAAGGGGATGGGACTGACATCACGGACGTGATCCACCGGCGCGAAACGGTCACTGACGCCCAGGCTCAACGGCCACTGGAACGGCCAGGTCAGCCAGATCTCGCCGAACTTCTCCCGGGCGATGCCGCGATAGCTGCTGAAGGCGCTGTCGGCGATCAGCGCCCGGACGCCATAGGCCTCGCCGTGGCGGGCAACGGTGGTAATGGCCACCGAGCCACCCAGGCTCTGGCCCAGCACCACCACAGTGCCCTCCTCGACGTCGTCCCGGCCAGCAACGTGCTCCAGGGCGGCCCGTGCATCCAGATGGACACCCTCAAAGTCCGGACGCCCCTCGGACAAACCAAAGCCGCGATAGTCCGGCAGAAAGACATTGTATCCCCGGTCCGGCAGCCAGTGGACGGCGCCGATATGGGTGCTGATGTTCTCGGCGTTCCCGTGCAGGAACACGATGGTCCCGCGGGGTTCATCCGCCGGCAGGAACCAGCCATGCAGCCGGGTACCATCCTCCGCCTGGAACCAGACATCCTCGTACTCGATGCCCACCGTGGCGGGATCCCAGCGGTGCCCGGATTCCGGGAGGAAGAACAGTCGGCTGCAGCCCGCGAGCATGGCAACAACCGCCAGCAACAGAACCAGTCGCCCCCAGCGCCCCCGCCGGCACGGCGCGCCATCAGAAGTAACCATAGAGCACGGCCTGCGCCGCTGTTTCGTGGCTGCCGAAATCCTGCTCCCGGGAAATGCCAACCCGGAGTGACACATTGCGCGAGGCGATGAGCGCCTGTTCGACCCCGACACGCCACCCCGGAGACGAGGCGTCCGTGGACCAGAAGCTTTCACCACGGAGATGGCCGCGCAGGAGACTGCCCTGCCAGCGCAGGTCCAGCCGCGGACCGGCCAGCGCGCGAACACCGTCGTCCAGGCGCTCCGAGCCCCAGGCACTTGCCTGCAGCCCGGCATACGTCCACAGGGGCGAATCGCCCGCCTGCCAGGTACCGCCCCCGCCACCATCGATGCCTCCCATGAGCGACCGGCCGCCCCCGGGACGCAGCCGCTGCTCGGCACCGCCGCGGATATTCCAGGACCAGCTCGGGAACAGCCGGTCCCGGGGATTCAGGGATTCGATATCGACGAACATCAGGCGCTCCAACTCCACCCGATCACGGCCGTCGTCGAACCGCACCTCCACGTCCCCGTAGCTGATGTGGGCCCCGGAGATGTAGCCTGCCGGCGGATCCAGCCCGTCGTGGTAGGCCGGGCGCCAATGCAGGCTGGCGAAGGCATCGCCGCCACGTTCGCCACCACCAAGGCCCAGTCGCAGGGTGCCGTGCCCCTCATCCGGCCGGATACTCGGGGTATCCGGGGCATCGGCCCCGTCAACGCCGGTGACCTGGCTGCGGGCCACCAGCAGTTCACGCATGAGTTCGCGCTGGTCCTGCTCCGCATCACCGGACTTCTGCCGGAAATTGAGGTAGTCGTAGGCTGTCTCGAGTACCAGCGCCCGGTCCTCCGGTTCCATCTCGCCGTTGACGCTGTCAGGATCTAGCTGCCCTTCCGCCAGGGTCAGTGTCCAGTCCAGAAGCTCCGGCGACAGCATGCCGATCTGGTGGTCCAGCCGTGTGCGCTCCGCCGGCCGGTAAACGACCTCCCGAAGCATGTCCTCCTGCGCCAGCACCGTGCGCACGGTGTCCGTGGGGATCGCCCACCAGGAAAACTGGTCGGCGAGGTTCATGCCGGGGCGCGCGACGTCCAGCAACTCCAGCAGCCTGTAGGAGCAGTTCTGGTAGAGAAAATAGTACGGAAACCCCGCGCCCCGCAGCTCCCAGGTGTGGCGCATGAGCTGCTCCACCTCGTGGGGCTCCAGGTTGAGCCGGTACTCCCACAAATCACGGCTCTCCAGGCTGTTGTACTCCCGCACCTTCTCGTAGTACGGCATGATGGAGAACATTCCGGCGTAGCCGCCGGTGAGGCCGCGCACCGCGAACACGAAGCCGCTGGTCTCGTCGGTGGCGGCGGCGTGATTGATCACGTAGGACAGCAGCCGGCTGTCCTCGTCCTGCCCGGGTGGGTCCACCCGCAGCAGCGTGTGTCCGTACATGGAGGCGGGGTTGCCCAGGTAGGCGGCGGCGAATACCAGCGTCACCTCGTGAGGATTGATGCCCTGGTACCAATCCTGGAAGCGCGGGCAGTCCACGTCCGGGAGCCAGGCCTCATCGGCGCCCAGCCGCTCCAGAAGCCACGCGCGCCTGGCCGGGAACCGGCACTGGGGATGCTGGTCGTCTTCCGCCACGGCAGCCGGCTCCCGGAAAAAGGCGCGCAGGGTGGCCTGCATCTCCGCGTGCGGGTCGCGCCAACCTTCGTCGGCCATGAAGAAATCCGGATCCCGCGTGCCGCTGCGCCGTCCGGGAAGAAAGCGCCGTTCACGGTACTGCAGCAGGTTCTGCCACTCGCGCGTCTGCGCGGCGCCGTCGGCCTCGGCCCGCTCCAGAAGCTCGCGCAACGCCTCCGGCGTCGTCTCCGCAGCTGCCTCCGAGGTCATCAGGTAGACGGCGACGCCCAGCGCCGCAATGAGCACCGGCAGCCGCAGCAACATGCGCAGGACTAGTTTCAAGGGATGACCGTCATATTCGCCGGCAGGCCGAGGGCCACGCCGGCACCGCTCGGATCAGGAACGAACTGCGGCTGCCCCGCTGGGGCAGCCGCAGGGACGACGACGGGAATCAGACCGCGTAGCTGGCCAGTTCCGCGTCGCTCTTCAGGGTTTCCTTGACGCCCTGAACCACCTCCTCGGCCGTCACGTCGCTGGAGGAGAAGATGGAGGCATAGTTCTCCTGCAGGGCCGCGAAGAAACGACCACGATCCTCGGCGGAGACCTCGAGGATGTCGGCCAGACCATGCAGGGACTCACCGGAGCCGGTGGACATGTCGCGGGCCAGGGCATCCATGTTGGATCCGGTGTACATGCCGAGCTGGGCAGAGGACTGGATGACGCCGTCCTGTTCGCAGCCCAGGGTCCCCGAAGTGATACCGAAGGTCTGGTTGCCCGAGGTGCCGTTGGTGGTCACGGCGAGCACCTGCGGAGCAATGCCCTGCTGGCCGTCCCAGACCATGGAGCCCAGGCCACAGCCCGTGCTGTCGGCATGGGCGGAGGTCGCGTATACGGTACCCAGCAGTGCTGCCGCAATCAGTCTCTTTTTCATCAGGATGGCTCCTTCTTTCATGTGTAGGAATTTCCTTGTTCCGTCCGGCGCCGCTGGCCCCGGACTCTCGGGCAATCTTCCCCTGCCCGCACTCCTAAGTATCATACCGGCGGCCACGAACGCCATGGGTGCGCAACCCGTGCGGGTGATCCCCGTTCACAGGGTGCCCATGCGGCCGGCCTCGAAGATCTCGATCCAGTATCCGTCCGGATCCTTGATGAAGGCCAGACTCCTCATCTTGCCGTCATCCGGCCGCTTGACGAATTCCACGCCCAGGGACTCGAAACGCTCGCAGGTGGCGTAAACGTCGGGCACGGCGAAGCCGATATGGCCAAAGCCCTTAGGCTCTTCGTTGCCGTTGTGCACCTGGAAATCCGGGTCCTTCTCCGTACCCCAGTTGTGGGTGAGCTCCAGCACGGCCTCGCGTCCGAAGGTCCAGCAGGTGCGCTCACCGTCGTCTGACGGGACGTTACCTGCCTGATCGTCGGGCAGAACGGCAAGGAAATACAGAGTGAACTCCATGGCGGGGAATTCCAGCTTGCGCAGCAGCCGCATGCCCAGCACACGGGTGTAGAAATCCAGCGTGCGCTCCGGATTCTTGATGCGCAGCATGGTCTGGTTGAACACGAACTGCTCGGTCTGCGGGTCGGGCTGCTCGCACAGGCCGGGGGCCGCATCGAAGTGCCGGGACATCGAAACCTCCGTTGGCGTATCACGTGAGAGGGTAACGATACCCCGGCTTCGGGACCGCCGCCAAAAGGACGCTTCCCTCTCGCGTCACCCGAACTCTCGCGTTATGGTTAGCGAGTTCCCTATGGCCCACAACGACAAAATACTTGAGGGGGAAGTCGCCATGAAACGCCGCAGTTTCCTGACCGCCACTGGTGCGGCCGCAGTCGCAGCAAGCACCGTCTATTCACCCAATGTCATCGCCAGCAACCGGCGCTTCCGGCTGGAAATGCCGACGTCCTGGCCGGCGGCACTGGAGAACCTCTACGGGACGGCCGAATACTTCGCCCGGCGCATCAACGAGATGACCGACGGTGACGTAGAGGTGCGCACCTATCCCGGCGGCGACCAGGTCGGGCCGCTGGAAGTCTACGACGCCGTCTCCAGCGGCGCCTTCCCGTGCTGCCACACCGCACCCTACTACTACATCGGCCAGTCTCCGGCCCACGGCTTCTACACCGCCATCCCCTTCGGCCTCACCCTGGACGAGCAGAACGCCTGGATGTACGCCGGCGGCGGCCAGGAGCTGTGGAACGACCTCAACGCCCGGGACAACATGATCGCCTTCCCCGGTGGCAACACCAGTGCCCAGACCGGTGGCTGGTTCAACAAGCGTATCGAAGGGCCCGACGACCTGCGCGGGCTGCGCATGCGCTTCCCCGGTCACGGCGGACGGGTCATGGCCAAGGCCGGGGTCAATGTCCAGCAGCTCCCCGGTGGCGAGGTGTACACCGCCATGGACCGCGGCGCCCTGGACGCCGCCGAGTGGGTCGGCCCGGCCGACGACATGACCCTCGCCATGCACGAAGTGGCCCAGTACTACTACATGCCCAGCTGGGCGGAACCCAGCGCCATGCTTGGCTTCTACTTCAACCTGGAGACCTGGGACGAGTTCCCCGCCGACATTCAGGCGCAGATCCGGGCGTGCTGCGCCGAGGCCAACGCCTGGATGGCCGCCCAGTACCTCAAGACCAACCCTCAAGCACTGGCAACATTGCAGGAAGAGCACGGCATCGAAGTGCTGGACTTCCCTGCATCGGTCATGGACGCCTTCTGGGAAGGTGCCCAGGAAGTCCACGAGGAGGACATGCGGGACGACATGTACGCGAAGATC
>SKYZ01000222.1 GCA_007127625.1 Aquisalimonas sp.
CGCCGCGCAATGCCCAGAAAGGTGCGCAGGGTCTCGACGTGGGTCTCGCCGAACTGGCTGGCCACATGGGGGTTGGTGAACACACTGGTGTCGAGCACGAATCTGCGCATGGGGCTCCCGGGGCAGGGTCACTCTTGATTACGGAATAGTGGGTATGGCTGGGCCTTGACGTCAACTCTACTCGTGCGCCGCGGAATTCCGGATTCGCTGCCGGGCCGGAGGCGCGGTTACGATGATTCCGTGATTGGCGCAGAAACGGAGGAAGAGCATTGGCCGAAGACAACGGTGCGAACTGCCGGCTGGAATATGACGATGAGGGTGTGGCCTGGCTCTACCTGGATTGCGCCGACGCCTCCACCAACACCATGCCCATGCGGGTCCTGCGCGATCTCACCCAGGCCGTGGAGGAGCTTGAGAGCCGCGAGGAGCTGAAAGGGCTGGTGATTCTCTCGGCCAAGCAGGCGGGTTTCGTTGCGGGGGCGAGCAACGACGAGCTGGAACTCATGGATGATGTCGGGCATGTGGATAGCCTCATGCAGTGGGGGCACTCCGTCATGGGCCGCATCGCCTCCCTGCCGGTGCCCACCGTGGCGCTCATCCATGGCCACTGCCTGGGTAGCGGCCTGGAGCTGGCGCTGGCGTGCCGCTACAGGGTGGCGGAATCCGGCGCCAATGCGGCACTGGGCTTGCCGGACGTGAGGCTGGGGCTGCACCCGTGCCACGGTGCCACGGCCCGCCTGCCGGTGCTCATCGGCGCCTGGCAGGCGCTGAACCTGCTCACCACCGGATCCTCCGTGGACTCGACCAGGGCCCTCAAGCTGGGCCTCGTGGACCGCGTCGCGGCGATCGACCAGCTGCGGGATGCCGCCCGTGACCTGCTCCGTCTTGACCCCGGCCGCCACTACCCGGGGGTGTGGACGCGGTCGCTGCTCTGGGCGCCCATGCGCTGGCTGATCTACCAGATCCGGGACAGTCAGATGCGGCGCGGCGAAGCGAATATCGATAACTTTCCGGCGACCTACGCGATGCTGCGCCTGTGGCGGGATCATGGCGGCGCCAACCTGACCCGTCGATTGAAGGCGGAGCGGGAGTCGCTGTTGCGGCTGATCAGCGAGCCGGGGGCGCTGAACCTGGTGCGTACCTATCTGCTGCAGGACCGTTTGCGGCGGGATGCCCGTGCGCAGCAGGTACCGTACCCCGCCCATGTGTACGTGTTCGGTGCGGGCGAGATCGGAGCGGGCGTGGCGGCCGTCCTCGCACTGCACGGGCGTGAGGTGACGCTGGTGGATCCGGACGAGAAGGCGCTGCAGAGGGCCAGCAGGCGCGCGGAATCGTTCTGGCGCCAGCGTCTGGGCGAAAACGGTGCCCTGGAGGCGGCGCGTGCCCGGCTGATCATCACCACCGAGGCCGAGGGGCTGAGTGAAGCCGAGTTCGTGGTCGAAGCCATCCATGAGGACTTGCCCGCGAAGAAGACCCTCTATGCCGGCCTGGAGGAGCATGTGCCGGAACACGCGGTCATTGCCAGCACGACGTCGACGCTGCTGGTCGAGGAACTGGCCGGGGACATGGCGCGTCCCGAGCGGCTCATCGGCATGCATTTCTTCCGTCCGGTGGAGCGCATGCCCGTGGTGGAGATCGTGGCCGGTGCGGATAGCGCGGATTGGGCCGTGTCCACCGGCCAGGTCGTCGGGCTGGCCATGGACAAGCTGCCGTTGCCGGTACGGAGCAAGCCGGGATTCCTCGTCAACCGTATGCAACTTCCGTACATGCTCAAGGGGGCGGAGATCTACGAGCGCGCCCGGCGCGAGATCATCGATACGGCGGCGTTGCGATTCGGCATGCCCATCGGGCCCCTGGAAATGGCCGACTCCGTCGGCCTGGACGTCTGCCTGGATCTTGCGGAGCGGCTGGGCTATCCGGTCCCGAAACAGCTCCGTGAGCGCGTCGAGGCGGGGCAGCTCGGGCTGAGCTCGGGCCAGGGGTTCCATGACTGGAAGCATGGCCGTCGCGTCACCGCCAGTGTGCCGCCGGGCAACCACGCCATGCAGGGTATCGCCCGGGATCTGGTGGAACCCATGGTCCGGGAGGCGCAGCGGTGCCTGGACGAGGGAGTGGTTGCCGATGCCGACCTGGTGGATGTTGGGGCCCTGTTCGGCGCGGGCTTCCCCGCCTATACGGGAGGCCCCCTTACTCTCAAGCGCGAGAAGGGTTGGGGCTGAACGATTGCGGTGCAGCGGGCTTGCCCTGGGTGGGGCCTGATACTTCTGCCGCGGGATTGCAGATGGAGGAGAATCATCGACCCCGGCGGGAGCCGGGGTCGCGGAGGAATGCGGAGCTACTTGACGGTGAGCACGCTGCCGTCGAACAGGTTCTGCACCTTGTGGGAGACGCTGCCCATCAGCAGGCCCTTGAAGTCGCCCAGACCGCGGGAGCCCATGACGATCAGGTCCGCACCCTGCTTCTCGGCCATGCCGACGATCACCTGGGCGGGATCACCGTCGTCCCATTGGGTGTCCACGTTGGCAACTCCGGAGGCGCGGGCGCGCTCGGCGGCGTTCTTGAGCAGCGCCTCGGCGATACTCTCCAGGGCAGCCCGCGGGACCTGGTAGTCCACTGATGCGCCTCCCATGCTCATGGGCGGAATCTCCGGGATCTTCTCGGTGGAGAGCTTGCGGACCTCCTGAGGCACGGGGCCGTGGATCAGGCTGTGCACGATGACCAGATCGGCTCCGAATCGCTGGGCCATCTCCGCGGCCATGTCCACCGCTTTGTCGGAGTGCTTGGAGCCGTCGACCGCGGCGAGAATTTTCTTGATCATGAGGGGCCTCCTTCCACTGTATACCGCCACGATACGTGAGGTACCATCGCGACGGATTGATTTGAGTCAATCCCCTAAGGGATTACCCCGCGAACTGCAGTCCGCGCAGCGGCGCGTTACATCCCGACCAATGCGCCCAGGACCAGGATCCAGGCGATGAGCACGACGAAGGCCGTGCCCCAGGTCAGGGTCATGTAGTTCGGCGTTTGTGCATAGCGCAGCAGGAGCAGGTTGCGCGCGGGATACGCCTTGATGCCATGCCGGCCGTGCTTGTATCGCTGCTCCAGGCTCTCCAGGGGGGTCTCTGGGAACTCCGCGGCCAGGCTCGCGAGGGTGTCCATGCCCGCCGGGGAAAATGCCGGCCGACCGATACGGAAGTGGTGCCGCCTACCGTCAGCGCTTTCGGTGTGAAACACCAGTGCCTCGGCATCATGTTCCACGCCCAGGAGTTGCTGTGGCGCCTTCACGGGCAATTCGCCGTCGTCGAAGCGCCCGGTGAGGCGCAATGCCTGGCCGTCGGCGGGGCGCTCGATCTGGAACTCCCGCGGGCCGCTGTAACGCCCTTTCAGCAGGGCGACACCCACCAGCAGGGCGACAATCAGCACCAGCGTCAACCATCCGGGCAGACCGAGGTTGATGATGAAGAAGCCCAACAGCAGCGTGATGCTCAGGCCCAGGGCGGTAATGCAGATTTCCAGCAGAGGGCGCGTGAACGTGCCCTCGGCGACAAGCAGGGTCCTGCGCACGGTATGGCATCTCCTTGGTGGTTCTATTCCCGTGGTTCCGACGACGGCGGTGTGATATCGGGCGGTTGTAGCGGTCGGCTGTAGTCGGGGCCATATTCCGGATCAGGCGGGGCCAGCGCAAGCAGATCGGCGATGGTTGCATCGGCGCCGGTGAGTTCCGTGGTCAGGCGTCGGAAGATTTCACCGCACACCACCGCGTCGGCCCGGGCACTGTGGCGCTCGTGCACAGGCACGCCGCAGGCGCGTGCCACCTCGTCGAGTCCGAACACGCCCCGCCGGCCACTCCAGGCCTGAAACAGCGTCATCGTGTTCAGTGCGGGATTGGGCAGGCGGCAATGCACATGGCGCAGGGCGGCGCGGTTGAGAAAGCGCAGATCGAAACCGACGTGGTGGCCAACGAGCAGGGCACCGTCCAGGAATTCCAGAATGTCGTCCAGAATGCGTTCCAGGGACGGGGCGTCCACCACATCCATGTCCTTGAGACCGTGAATGACGGTACTCGCCGACGGAATGTGGCGCCCGGGGTGAATCAGCGAACACAGCTCCTGGCCGGTACATTCGAGGCCGCGGTACTCCAGCATCGCGATCTCCACCAGCGCATCTCCGGCGTAGGGCTGCAGGCCGGTGGTCTCCGTGTCCAGGATGATGATCCGCGCCTGGTTCACCGGCGTGGCCAGCAGCGAAGCAGGATCGAAACTGCGACAGCTGTGGAGCAGTCGTGCGCGGCGTTCCGGCAGCGGTGCCCCCAGCTGTCGCCGGAGAGTCGCTCCCAGGTGCTCGCGAAGTTCCCGGAGTTCCTTGCGCAGTTGCCTGAACGACATGGTCTCAGTTCATCACCACGCCGAAGGCGTACTGCAATCGCTCGCGCATGCGTCGGCAGGCACGCAGGGAGACGCGCAGGCGCTCCTTGTCGTGACTCGACAGACGTTCCATGCGAACCAGGGGGTCCGGCGTCTCACCCCGTTCCACCTGGTCCAGCTGATGGCTGAACAGCAGATCCTGGAGTTCTTCGAAGGCGATGCGCATGCTCTCGCTGAAGTCGGCATCGAACACGCCCAGGCGCCGCAGTGCCGCGATCCGCTCCATGGTCTTGCAGCGGCTGACCCCTTCGCGCAGGGCGAATACACGCATGGCGTCGACGATGATCCTCAACCCGGTACGCTTGAGGTCGATGACCTGACTGCCCTTGTGCGGGGTGGTGACCAGGCGGTTGAAGAATCCCAGGGGCTGGGCGATCTTGGCGTCGTCGCTGACCATCATGCGGAACAGCATCTTGCCGTCGCCGTCCTCGAGGCGCCGGTTGAGATGGCCGCGCAGGCGTGCTGTCAACGTGTCGTCGCCGTACAGGGTGGCGAAATCCAGGACGATGTTGGCGGCACGCGCCTCCTTGCGCCCGGGGTTGTCCACCAGCCGTGACAGCTTCGCCTGCCATTCACCCAGGGTGCAGCGGTATTCCGGGTTGCGCGCCATGACGTTGCCGGGGCACAGGCGATAGCCGATCTCGTCCAGTCCCGGGTTCAGGCGCTCGGAAAAAGTGCGGAACCACTCCAGGCCCGCCTCGGCAACGCGGTCATCAATGATCAGGCCGTTGTCCTGATCCGGGCGCAGCAGCATCTCCCCGCGGCCGCCGGAACCCATGACGATGACGGC
>SKYZ01000118.1 GCA_007127625.1 Aquisalimonas sp.
TGGGCAGCGATGTGCTGATAGCTGAAACCGCCGAAGCCATTGCGCTGCAGCAGCTCGCCGGCTGCATCGAGAATGCGCTTGCGGGTGCCTTGACGCCCTCTCAAGCCGAAACCTCCACGAAACCTTCCCCGTGAGTGTAGGGATACAGGATACGACACCCGTGTGCTGCGGGTCACCGGGCGGCCGCGAAGTGCTGCAAGGACTCCCGGTGAGGCGCATAAAGAAAGGATGGCGAGGCGTAAATTTTCCTATACAATACCGATACAACAACTGGAATCCTACGCCATGAATGCATCCCGTATCGCTGTCGTCGGTGGTGGAATAAGCGGCCTCGGTGCCGCCTGGCTGCTCAGCCGCCGCCACCGGGTCACACTCTTCGAGGCCAACGACTACGTCGGTGGCCATACGCGCACCCGGGAGGTTCCCGGCCGCGACGGCCCGGTGCCTGTGGACACCGGCTTCATCGTGTACAACGAACGCAACTACCCGCACCTCAGCAGCCTGTTCCGCCATCTGGACGTGCCCACACTCAGCAGTGACATGTCCTTCGCGTTCCGCTCCGCCGACGGCAGGCTGGAGTGGGCGGGGGACAGCGTGAACAAGCTCTTCGCCCAGCGGCGCAACCTGCTCAGTCCAGCGTTCCTGCGCATGGTCGGCGATATCCTGCGGTTCAACCGGCGGGCACGTCGGTTCCTGCACGACGAGGGCGCCGGTGATCCGTCCCTGGGGACATTCCTGGATAGCATGGATGCCTCCACGGAACTGCGCCAGCAGTATCTCCTGCCCATGGCGGCGGCCATCTGGTCCTGTCCGCCGCGGGACATGCTGGCGTTCCCGGCGCGGCGCTTCCTGCGCTTCTTCCACAACCACGGCCTGCTGGATCTGGCCAACCGCCCCCAGTGGCGGACGGTGGCCGGCGGCGCCCGGGAATACGTCCAGCGCATGCTCCCGGGCATCACCGGGGGTTACCATACCCGTACCCCGGTGCGACGGATCCGCCGCGGCGCCGAGGGCGTTGACCTGTTCGGTGACGATGGCCTGCTCGGGCGGTTCGACCAGGTGGTCATCGGTGCCCACGCCGACCAGACCCTGGCCATGCTCGAGCAGCCCAGTTACTGGGAGCAGCGGCTGCTGTCGTCCTTCCGGTACCAGGAGAATGTCGGCTGGCTGCACAGTGATCCGCAGCTCATGCCCCGCCTGCGCCGTATCTGGGCGAGCTGGAACTATCAGGCCGGCGCCGAGGGCCGGCCGGCATCGGTGACGTACTGGATGAACCGGTTGCAGGGTCTCGACGGCACCGGCGACGTGTTCGTCAGTCTGAACCCCGAAACCCCGCCGGACGAGGCCCTGGTTCACGAGTGCACGGTCTACGATCATCCGGTTTTTGATGGCGCGGCGGTACGCGCTCAGGGCATGATGGAGCAGATTCAGGGGCGTGACCGCATCTGGTTCTGCGGCAGTTACACGGGCTACGGGTTTCACGAGGACGGCCTGCGTTCGGCGGTAAGCGTGGCCGCGCAACTCGGAGTGCGGCCGGCCTGGCTGGAACCCGAGCCGGCAACGCAGGACGGACTGCTCGGCTCGCCCGCAGTGGCAACGGGGTAGCACGACAATGCACGACGCCACGGAGCAGGCCGCCCTGTACACCGGGTCCGTGAAGCATCGCCGCCACGGGGATCACCCGCTTCGCTTTCGCTACCGGCTGTTCAGCCTGCTGCTGGACGTGGATCACATCGACACCACGGCGAAGCGGTTGTGGCTGTTCTCCCGCAATCGCTTCAATATGTTCAGTTTCCACGACCGTGATCACGGCCCGAAGGATGGCTCGGCGCTGCGGCCCTGGATCGACGGCGTGCTCGCCCACGCGGGGGTGATGCTGGAAGGCGGCCGGGTGCAGCTCCTGTGCATGCCGCGGATGCTGGGCTACGGCTTCAATCCCCTGAGCCTCTGGTACTGCTACCACGCCGACGGCACCCTGCGGGCCGTGCTCTGCGAGGTGCGCAACACCTTCGGCGAGTGGCACGGCTACCTGCTGCATGACCACGGCGGGGCCCTGGCGACCCCGCTGCGCTCCCGCGCCACGAAAGTCTTCCACGTCTCGCCCTTCTTCCCGGTCTCGGGAGAGTACCGGTTCCGGCTGCTGCCGGCTGGAGAAACCTTCGTGACCACCATACAGTATCTGGACGGCGGGCGGCTCCGGCTGTCGGCTGTCCAGCACGGCGAGCGCCGACCGCTCAACGACGGTGCGCTGTTGGGCGCCGCGTGGCGCTACCCGTTCATGACCCTGTGGGTCATGGTCTCGATTCACTGGCAGGCGCTGAAGCTCTGGCGTCGCGGTGCCGGTTTCCACCGCAAGCCTTATCCACCGCAGGAGGACGTCACCTGATGACATGGGAAAAGTCCATGGAGCAGACCGGCTCCGGCCTGTCCGGAATCGCGGGGCGCTACTTTGCCCGGGTCCTGGGTCAACTGCAGCACGGCACCCTGGATGTGGAATTCCCCGACGGCGGCCAGCAGCGTTTCTGTGGCGACGACAGCGCCCATGCGGATCTGCGCGTCCAGCGCCCGTGGCGGCTGTTGTGGCGGCTACTCACCCAGGGTGATCTGGGCCTGGCCGAGGGCTATCTGGCCGGGGACTGGGACACCGGCAACCTGTCGGCCCTGCTGCAGCTGCTGTTCATGAACGAGACGGCGCTGGCACGGGCCTCGCGCCCCAGCGCTGTCACCACTGCTCTGGGGCGCTTGCGGCACCGTCTACGCAGCAACACCCCGCGGGGCAGCCGGCGCAACATCGCCGCACATTACGACCTGGGTAACGACTTCTACCGGCAGTGGCTGGACCCCAGCATGACCTACTCCAGCGCCCTGTTCGGTGACGCCGCCGCGCCGGTGACGGACCGCTGGACCCTGGAACAGGCCCAGGACCACAAGTACCACCGCATGCTCTCGCTGCTGGACGCGCAGGCGGGGGATCACATCCTGGAGATCGGCTGTGGCTGGGGCGGCTTTGGTCGCGTGGCGGCGACGCAGGGGCATCAGGTCACGGGGCTGACCCTGTCCCGGGAGCAGCTACGGTGGGCGCGGCAGGCCGCCAGCAACGCCGGCCTGGATGGATCGGTGGACTACGCATTCCGGGACTATCGCCACGAGGCCCATCAGTACGATCACATCGCTTCCATCGAGATGTTCGAGGCCGTGGGCGAGCGGTACTGGCCGGCCTACTTCCGGCAACTGGCCCACTGCCTCAAGCCCGGCGGACGGGCTGCCCTCCAGGTCATCACCATCGATGAAGCCGCCTTCGCCACCTACCAGCGCAACCCGGACTTCATCCAGCTCTACATCTTCCCCGGCGGCATGCTGCCCACGCCCCGGCACCTCACCCAGATGGCCGGCGACGCCGGCCTGAGCATACGGCGCATGGACGCCCTCGGCCTCCACTACGCCGAGACCCTGCGGCTGTGGCACGAACGCTTCCTGGCCTGCTGGTCGGGCATCAAGGCGCTGGGCTACGACGACCACTTCATGCGCATGTGGCGGTACTACCTGAGCTACTGCGAGGTGGGCTTCCGCATGGGCCACATCAATCTGGTCCAGCTCGCCCTGGAACGCCCGGAGGCGCCGGCTTGAGAGCCATCTCCCGCAGCCGGGTGCTGCTCTACGGGCTGCCCGGCCTGCCCCTGGCCATCCTCGGCATTCCCCTCTACGTCTACCTGCCGCCGTTCTACGCGGAGCAGCTCGGGGTCGGTGCCGTGGGCGTGCTGCTGCTGGCCGCGCGCCTCTGGGACGTGGTCACCGACCCGGTGGTGGGTGGTCTGGGCGACCGTCTGCGGGTGGGGTTCGGGCGCCGCAAGACGCTGATTCTCATCGGTGTGCCGTTCCTCATGTTCGGGGTGGATCAGCTGTTCCGGCCACCGGGCGACGCCGGCATGCAGCACCTGCTGCTGTGGAGTTTCATCACCTATCTCGCCTGGACCGTGGTGGCGCTGCCCTACACGGCGTGGGGTGCGGAGCTGAGCCGGGATTACCACCAGCGCTCCAGCATCACCGGCAGCCGCGAGGGCTTCGTGCTGGCGGGCATGCTCATCGCCATCGTCCTGCCCGCCATCACCCTCACCGACCCCGAGGCCTCGGCCGGCGCCGCCCTGGAGCAGCTGGCGTGGCTGCTGTGGCTGACGCTCCCGGCAACGGTGCTGATCACCCTGATCGCGGTGCCGGAGCCGCGCCACGTGCTGCCCGCCGTGCCCTGGCGAGAAGGAGTCCGGCTGCTGCGGGAGAATCGCCCGTTCTTCCGGCTGCTCATTGCCTACATCATGAACGGCCTGGCGAACGCGCTGCCAGCCACACTGTTCCTGCTGTTCGCGGACCACGTGCTACAGGCGGAGGGCCAGGCGGGCATCATGCTGGTGGTGTACTTCCTGGCCGGGCTGGGCGGCATCCCCCTGTGGTTGTGGCTGGCGCGCCGCATTGGCAAGCACCGGACCTGGGCGTTGTCCATGCTCTGGGCGGCGGGGATCTTCGCCTGGGTTCCCCTGCTGGGGCCGGGGGACGCATGGCTGTTCATCATCATCTGCCTGCTCTCGGGGCTCAGCCTGGGCATCGACATGGCCCTGCCCTCATCCATGCAGGCAGACCTGGTGGATCTGGACACTGCCCGCGGAGGCGGCCAGCGTACGGGACTCTACTTCGGTCTCTGGGGCATGGCCACGAAACTGGCCCTGGCCCTGGCGGTGGGGCTTGCCTATCCGCTGCTGGCGCTGGCGGGTTTCGAGGCGGGCAGCAGTGACCCGGACGGTGTCTGGGCATTGTCCCTGCTGTACGGGCTGGCACCGATCCCGTTCAAGCTGGCGGCGGTGTGGCTGGTGTGGCACTTCCCGGTGGACCAGGCCGTGCAGCACCGCACCGTGGAGGACGTGGAGGCCCGCGAGCAGCACGCCTGACGGTTCCGGTTGGCCACGTGGGGCTGTACGCTGCACGCAATCCCCGGCCCGGCGTTGCGTCGCCGCCTGGCCGGGGCAGCACTGCCATCACCCCCGGGAGGAGGCATGGAGTTCATCTACGACTTCGGGCTGTTTCTTAGCAAGGCGGCCACACTGGTGATCGCGGTTCTGGTCGTGGCGGCGGGCATTGCCGCCCTGGCCGGTCGCGACCGCGAGCAGGGCCGCGAATCCCTGCGGGTGCGCAAGCTCAACCA
>SKYZ01000097.1 GCA_007127625.1 Aquisalimonas sp.
AAACGGAGAAGCTCATCCGCGACATCCGCGACGTGGTTCAGGGAACCCCGGAGACGTTGGCACGCATGGAGCAAAGCATGGACCGCTTCGACGCCACCCTGGCGAACTTCGACACCGCCGCTGCCAGCGTCGAAACCCTCGCTGATTCCCTGCGCGACACCGGTGAACGCGGCGGCCAGACCCTGGACCGCATCAATCGCGAGACACTCCCGGAACTCAACCGCCTGCTCCTGGACGTGCGGGGGTTGACGGACACCCTGGACCGGTTCGGGCAGGAACTCTCCGACCACCCCAATCAGCTGCTGTTCGGTCCACCTCGGCGCGTGCCGGGCCCCGGGGAGCGGGACTGAGACCGCAGAACGGAGACGCGTGGTGCGCTATCTGACCAAGACCCTGCTACTCGCTGGCGCCCTGCTGGCCGCCTGTTCGCCGTTCCAGCCGCCGCGGGAGGAGGCCCGCAGCACCTGGGAGCTGAACCCGGAACTGCCCAGCGGCATGTTCGCCAGCAGCGATGCCACCCTGCACGTGGCCCGCCCCACGGCGATCTCCGCGCTGGCCACCAACGACATGGCGTACCGCGAGTCCGCCTACGAGCGCCGCTATTATGCCCGTAACCAGTGGGTGGATGCGCCGGCGCGCCTGCTTCATCCGCTGTTCATCGACGCCATGGAAAGCGCCGGTCTGTTTGCCACCGTGGTCGGCTCCAGCGGCTCGGCGCCGGCCGACTACCGGCTGGAGAGCGAACTGCTGGAGTTTGAGCACGACTACACTGAGCGCGACGCCGGCAAGGCCCGGGTCATTCTGCGGGCCAGGCTGGTGGAAGCCGGTAGCGGCCGGGTGCTGGCCACGCAGCGCTTCCGCGCGGAGGCGGACAGCCGTGAAGCCGGGCCGGGGCCAGGAGTCGCTGCCACGAATCGGGCCGTGGGCGATCTGCTACGCGACATGGTGCGGTGGTTGAATGTGGAAATCGGCGAAGGCCTCAACTCGTGACGACGCTGCGGATGGCCTCCAGGAAGTCATCGCCGTAGCGCTCCAGTTTGTGTTCGCCAACACCGTTGATCGCCGCCAGCGCCTCGTGGGTCTCCGGCCGCGCCGCCACCATCTCCATCAGGGTACTGTCGTGGAAGATCATGTACGGGGGCAGGCCCTGCTCCTCGGCGAGTCGCCGCCGGCACTCCCGTAACGCCTCCCAGAGTGCATGGCTGGCCGCATCCATCAACCCTTCTCCGGGCTGGCGTTGGCGGCGGCCGGCGCGGGCAGGCTTGCGGTCGCGGCGCAGGGTCAGCGACTGCTCCCCCCGCAACACCGGTCGACACGTTTCGGTCAGGCGAAGGCCGCCGTAGCCCTCCGCGTCCACGGTGAGCAGGCCACGCGCGACCAGTTGCCGGAACACCGCACGCCATTCTCCGGTTCCCATGTCGCTGCCGATGCCCCAAGTGCTCAGACGGTGGTGTCCGAGTTCCCGGATGCGCTCGTTCTCCGCACCCTGTAGCACGCTCACCAGGTGGCTCACACCGAAACGCTGGCCGGTGCGCCAGACACAGGACAGTGCCATTCGGGCCGCCTCGGTGGCATCCCAGCTCTCCGGCGGCTCCAGGCAGGTATCACAGTTGCCGCAGGCGGGGTGGTCCTCTTCCCCGAAGTGCGCCAGCAGGATCTGCCGACGGCAATGGAGTTGCTCGCAGAAGGCCAGCATGTCCTCCAGTTTCTGCCGTTCCACGCGCTGGCGCTCGGCATCTGCGCCGGACCCCTCGATCATCTGCCTGAGCGTGATCACGTCCTGCAGGCCGTAGACCATCCAGGCATCCGCCGGCAGTCCATCACGGCCGGCACGCCCGGTTTCCTGGTAGTACGCCTCCAGGCTACGGGGAAGATCCATGTGGGCGACGAAACGCACGTCGGGCTTGTCGATTCCCATGCCGAAGGCGATGGTGGCCACCACGATGACGCCGTCGCCGCTGACGAACCGCTCCTGGTTCCGCCGGCGCTCCTCCGCCGACAGCCCCGCATGATACGGCAGCGCCTCCCAGCCCTGCTCACGCAGCCAGGCGGCCATGTCATCCACCTTCCGCCGCGACAGGCAGTAGACGATGCCCGCGTTACCGCCCTGCTCCCTTTCCAGGAAATTCTTCAGCTGCTGCTTGGCGTTGCGTTTCTGGGAAACCCGGTAGCGGATGTTCGGGCGGTCGAAGCTCGAGACGAAGCGCTCGGCCCGCGGCATGTCCAGCCGCTCCAGGATCTCCTCCCGGGTGCGCGGGTCGGCGGTGGCGGTGAGCGCCAGGCGCGGCACCTCCGGCCAGTCCCGCCCCAGCACCGCCAGCTGCAGATACTCCGGGCGGAAATCGTGACCCCACTGGGAGACGCAGTGTGCCTCGTCAATGGCAAACAGCGCCGGGCGCACCCGCTGCAGCAGCTCCCGCATGCGCGGTGTGAGCAGCCGCTCCGGGGCAACGTAGAGCAGATCCAGATCCCCCTCCACCAGCGCCTGCTCGATGGCCCGGACCTCACCCGGTTCCAGGCCGGAGTGCAGGCAGGCCGCATTGACCCCGCTCTGCACCAGGGCGGCCACCTGGTCGTTCATCAGCGCTATCAGGGGCGACACGATGATTCCGGTTCCCGGTCGCGCGATCGCCGGAATCTGGTAGCAGAGCGACTTGCCGCCGCCGGTGGGCATGAGCACCAGGGCGTCGCCGCCATCCATGACGTGCTCGACAATCTGCCTCTGAAGCGGCCGAAAGTGCTCGAAGCCGAATACGCTGTGGAGAATCTGCCCGGGATCCCGACGCATTTCCCTTGCCGGGTCTGCCGTGTTACTCATCGTCCTTTAAACACCTGCATTCGCCATCGACGTTAATGCGGGGGATGATAGCCGCACAGGGAGCGGGAGAACAGGAATGGCGTACACGAGTATCGCGGCTCTGGCACTCGGGGGGCTGGGCCTCGCCGGCGTGGTGCTCGGCCTGGTCCGGCTGTGCCGCCTGCGGTTCGCCAACGGCTGCGGACACTGCCTGCTCGGTGCGGTGCTGGTGGGCGCCGGCGCAGCGGTGGGTACCGTCGGCGCCAACCTCCACACCTACGACCGCCTGACCCAGGAGCGGGACGTGCTGGAGATCCGCTTCGTCCAGGAGGACGCACAGCGCTACACCGCCATCGTGCAGTATGCGGACAGCCCGGTGGTCGAGCGCTACCGGGTGCTGGGCGACGAGTGGCAGGTGGACGCGCGCATGCTCAAGTGGAATGGCCCGGCCACCCTCGCCGGGATGGACAGTCGCTACCGCCTGGAGAGGCTCAGCGGCCGCTACCGCGACATCGACCAGGAGCGCGACGCCCCGCGCAGCGTCCACGCCCTTGGGGGCGACCGCGGCCTGGATGTCTGGGGGCTGCTGCGGGACCGCGATCAGTACGTGCCCTGGGTGGACGCCGTCTACGGCAGCGCCACCTACTTACCCATGGAGGATGGCGCCCGCTATCGCGTGCGCGTGAGCCAGACCGGCCTGCTCGCCCGCCCGGCGGACGCGGACGCGCCGGTGGTCCCGGCAAGCTGGGAGTAGCTGCCGACCTTTCAGGACCTGTCCCTCAGAGCTGGGCGGCGAGCCGGGCTCCCTCGTCGATGGCGCGCTTGGCATCCAGCTCCGCGGCCACGTTGCTGCCACCGATCAGGTGCACCGGCCGCCCACTGCCGGACAGCGGAGCCTCCAGTTCGCGCAGCGATTCCTGCCCGGTGCACACCACCACGTGATCCACGTCCAGGGTGCGCGCTTCGCCGTTGACGGTGACATGCAGGCCGTCATCGTCGATCCGTTCGTAGCTGACTCCGGCGAGCATCTGAACACCCTTGGCGCGCAGCGTGCCGCGGTGAATCCAGCCCGTGGTCTTGCCCAGCCGCCGGCCCGGCTTTTCGGTCTTGCGCTGGAGCAGATACACCTCCCGCGGCGACGGCTCCGGATGGGGTTCCACGCCTTCGACACCGCCCCGCGCCTGCCCGGTGACATCCACACCCCACTCGCGGAAGAACAGGTCCGGATCCTCGCTGGGGCGGCTCGCACCGTGGGTGAGGTACTCGCTGACATCGAAACCGATGCCACCGGCCCCCATTACGGCCACCCGTGCCCCCACCTCATGCTGGCGCAACAGCACATCCACGTACGACAGGACCTTCGGGTGATCGATACCCGGCAGTTCCGGGATGCGCGGCCTCACACCCGTCGCCAACACGATTTCCTCAAAGTCCTCCTGCAGCAATTCCTCCGCCGTCACGCGGCGGCCAAGACGGAGATCCACTCCCGTGCCAGCGATCCGGGTGCGGAAGTACCGCAGCGTTTCGTTGAACTCTTCCTTGCCGGGGATGCGACGGGCCATGTTGAATTGACCACCGATGCTCTCGGCGGCGTCGAACAGGCTGACCTCATGCCCGCGCGTGGCCAGGACGGTGGCACACGACAACCCCGCCGGGCCGGCACCCACCACGGCAACCCGTTTCGGCACCCGCGTCGGAATGTAGTTCAGCTCCGTCTCACGACAGGCACGAGGATTGACCAGACAGCTGGCCCGTTTGCGTTCGAAGACGTGATCCAGGCAGGCCTGGTTACAGGCGATGCAGGTGTTGATCTCGTCGCTTCGCCCCTCGGCGGCCTTCTCCACCCAGTCCGGGTCCGCCAGGAACGGCCGCGCCATGGAGATCATGTCCGCCTCGCCCCGGGCGAGAATGGCCTCGGCATCGTCGGGCATGTTGATGCGATTGACGGTAACCAGGGGAATCGACAGATGCTCCTTCATGCGCGCGGTTACCGCGGTGAAGGCGCCCCGGGGCACGCTGGTCTGGATGGTGGGCACCCGCGCCTCGTGCCAGCCGATGCCGGTGTTAATCAGGGTCGCCCCCGCTGCCTCGATGCCCCGACCGAGCTGCACGACCTCGTCCCAGGTGCTGCCGCCCTCCACCAGGTCCAGCATGGACAGACGGAAAATGATGATGAAGTCGTGGCCCACCGTTTCCCGCACCCGCCGCACGATCTCCAGCGGGAAACGGGCGCGGTTGTCGAAGCTGCCACCCCACTCGTCGGTGCGGTGGTTGGTGCGCGGGGCGACGAACTGGTTGATCAGGTAGCCCTCGGAGCCCATGATCTCGACGCCGTCGTAACCGGCCTCACGGGCCAGCCGGGCACAGCGGGCGAAGGCCCGGATCTGGCGCT
>SKYZ01000218.1 GCA_007127625.1 Aquisalimonas sp.
CGCCGCCGTCGGGCGTCCCGGCTTCGTTCAGGGAGACTGGATCAAGGAAGGCGCGGTGGTGGTGGATGTCGGCATCAACCGGCTGGAGTCGGGAAAGCTCGCTGGCGACGTGGACTTCGATGCAGCCCGCCAGCGCGCCGGCTGGATCACCCCGGTACCGGGCGGCGTCGGCCCGATGACCGTGGCGACCCTGCTTGCCAACACGCTGGACGCCGCCGACGCCCGCGACCCCGTCTACTGATCGCCCCTCGGGCAGCAGAGTGCTAAGGTTGGGGGAACGCTCGCGAACGAGGCTTCGCATGAGACCCGCAATCGGTGAACGGCGGCACTTCAGTCGAATCGAGTTCGACGGCCCTGCACGACTGCGGACCCCGGACGCCCGCCTGGATGTTCAGGTGGTCGACGTCTCCCTGAAGGGGGTTCTGCTCCAGCTCCCCGGCTCGATTTCCCTGCCCCGATCGGGGGCATTCGAACTCACCATCCCCCTCAACGACACTATCCGCATCGTCATGTCCCTGGATTTCGCGCACCAGGAAGGGGCACGGGCAGGGTTCCACTGCGCGCACATCGACATGGACAGCATGCGACATCTGCGGCGGCTGGTGGAGCTCAACCTCGGTGATCCGGACGCCCTGCGGCGGGAACTCGGCGACATGGCCGAGGATGTCTGACCCCCTGACTCACGCCGAAAACGCCGCGTCCATCGCCTCCTGCAACCGTTGCACCGCTACCACCTCGATGCCCTTGGGCGCCTGCCGCGGCGCATTCTTGGCGGGAATGATCGCGCGCTTGAAACCGTGCTTGGCTGCTTCCGCCAGCCGCTCCTCGCCGCTGGGAACGGGGCGAATTTCACCGGCAAGCCCCACTTCGCCGAATATCACGCAGTCCATGGGCAGCGGGCGATCACGGAGGCTGGACAGCGCCGCCAGCAGCACCGGCAGATCGCTGGCGGTCTCCGCAACCCGCACACCTCCCACCACGTTCATGAACACGTCCTGGTCAGCGGTCATGACCCCGCCGTGGCGCAGCAACACCGCCAGCAGCATGGCCAGACGGTTGCCATCGAGCCCGACTGCAACTCGCCGGGGGCTCGGCGCAGGGCTCTCCGCCACCAGCGCCTGCACTTCCACCAGCAGCGGGCGACTGCCGTCGCGGGTGACCATCACGGCGCTGCCGCTGACCGGTTCCGGATGGCGCGAGAGGAAGATCGCGGAGGGGTTCTTGACCTGCTTCAACCCGGCATCGTCCATGGCGAACACGCCCAGCTCGTTCGCCGCCCCGAAACGGTTTTTCACCGCACGCAGCAATCGGAAACGACTGCCACCTTCGCTCTCGAAATAGAGGACCGTGTCCACCATGTGCTCGAGCACGCGAGGCCCGGCGAGCTGGCCGTCCTTGGTCACGTGCCCCACCAGAAACAGGCTGGTCTCCGTCTGCTTGGCATAGCGGATCAACCGCGCAGCACTCTCGCGCACCTGGGCCACGGCCCCGGGCGCGGACTGCAGGGCCTCGGTGAACACTGTCTGCACGGAGTCCACCACCAGCACCTTTGGCCTGCGCTGACGCGCGTGCTCGATGATGGCCTCGACGCAGGTCTCCGCGAGGACTTCCAGAGAGTCCGCGGCCACACCAAGTCGCTCCCCGCGCAGCGCGACCTGGCGCAGGGATTCTTCACCGGTGACATAGAGCACCCGCTCCCGGGCGGCCAGGAAGGCGCTGGTCTGCAGCAGCAGCGTGGACTTGCCGATGCCGGGATCCCCTCCCAGCAACACGGCACCGCCATGCACCAACCCGCCGCCGAGCACCCGATCCAGCTCCCGCAGGCCGCTGGTAAAGCGGGCACTCTCCTCCAGTGCCACCTCACCGAGGGTCATCACCCCGGACTCGCCCGCGTACTGGGCGTTCCCCGCCCTCGGCGCAGCGGGAGCCTCCACGGTTTCCTCAAGGGTGTTCCAGGCCCCGCACTCAGGGCACTGGCCCGCCCACTTCGGACTCCGCGCCCCACAGGCGGTGCAGCTATACAGGGTCCGGGTGCGTGCCATGGGAGTCACGGTCTTCCTGGAAACGGACGCGCTGGGTCACAGTGCAGAAGAGTTCATAGGCGATGGTGCCGGCGTGGGCAGCCACTTCCTCGGCGGGCAGCCCTTCACCCCAGAGGGTCACCGTGTCGCCGATCTCCACCGGCTGCGGCACATCGCGCAGATCGATGGTGATCATGTCCATGGACACCCGCCCGATCACCTGGGCCCGACTGCCGTTGACCAGCACCGGTGTCCCGCTGGGGGCATGGCGGGGGTAGCCATCACCGTAGCCGATGGCTGCCACGGCCACGGGCATGTCCTCCGGGCAGACCCAGGTGCCACCGTAGCCGATGGCATCCCCGGCATGATGGTTGTAGATGGCATTGATGCGCGTCGACAGGGTCATCGCCGGTCGCAGGGGCGCATGGGGCGGATCGGTATGATCGAACGGGGTGGCTCCGTACAGCATGATCCCCGGGCGTACCCAACCGGCGCGCGTGGCGGGCCACCCCAGCAACCCTGCGGAGTTGGCAACGGAACGTTCACCGCGAAGGCCGTCGGTCACCTCGTCGAAGCAGGCAACCTGCTGCTCGGTCACGTCGGAACCGAGATCGTCGGCCTCCGCCAGGTGGGTCATCAGACGCACGTGGGGTGCCACCGAATTCGCCGCGACGAGTCGCTGGTACGCCGAGCGCACTTCGTGCACCGGCAGCCCGAGCCGGTGCATTCCCGAATCCACCTTCAGCCAGACGTTGACCGGTCGTGGCAGGCGCACGTTCTCCAGCACGCTGATCTGCCAGTCCGAGTGCACCACCACGTCCAGCCGGTAACGGCTCGCCAGTTGCACCTCGCCGGGTTCATACGGCCCTTCCAGCAACACGATGGGGTGGGCCAGGCCCGCCTCGCGAAGAGGGATCGCCTCTTCCAGGCAGGTCACGGCGAACGCGTCGGCTCCGCGCAGGGCGTAGGCGACGCGCAGCAGACCGTGACCGTACCCGTTGCCCTTGACCACTGCCATGACCCGGGCACCCGCCGCCGCCTGCCGCGCCACGGCCAGGTTGTGGCGCAGCGCCGAGACGCTGATCACGGCCCGGGTTTCACGGCTCACTGCTGCCAGCCCCCGCCGCCGTAGACGTCGTGGATGTAGTTCTCGAACCGGGTGTACTGACCCAGGAAGGTCAGCCTGCAGGTGCCGATGGGCCCGTTGCGCTGCTTGCCGATGATGATCTCGGCGGTACCCTTGTCGGGGCTGTCCTCGTTATAGACTTCATCGCGGTAGATGAAAGTAATGACGTCGGCGTCCTGCTCGATGGCGCCCGACTCGCGCAGGTCCGACATCACCGGGCGCTTGTTCGGCCGCTGCTCGAGGCTGCGATTGAGCTGCGACAGTGCCAGCACCGGCACTTCCAGTTCCTTCGCCATGGCCTTGAGTCCGCGGGAAATCTGCGAGATCTCCGTGGTGCGGTTCTCGGAGAACCCAGGCAATTGCATGAGCTGCAGGTAATCCACCACGATCATGGACAAGCCCTGTTCACGCTTGAGGCGACGAGCCCGGGCGCGCATCTCCTGAGGTGAGAGCCCCGGCGAATCGTCGATGAACAGTTTGGCCTCAGACAGCAGGCTCATGGTGGACATGAGCCGCGGCCAATCATCGTCGTCCAGGTTACCGGTCCGGATCTTCTGCAGTTCCACCCGCCCCAGCGAAGAAAGCATGCGCATGGCGAGGGCATCGCCCGGCATTTCCATGCTGAAAACCGCCACCGGCTCATCCCCCTTGAGGGCCGCCTGCTCGGCGATGTTCATGGCAAACGTGGTCTTGCCCATGGAGGGACGGGCAGCAATGATCACCAGATCTCCGGCCTGAAGGCCGGATGTCATGTGGTCGAAATCGGTGAAACCGGTGGCCAGGCCGGTAACGCTGCCGTCCTGATGGTAGAGGGTATCAATGCGCTCCACCACGGTGGGCAGGATGTCGCGTACCCCGGTAAAGCCTTTCTGGAAGCGCCCGCTGGTTTCCGCAATCCGGAAGATCTGCTGCTCTGCCTCCTCCAGCAGATCCTTGCTGTCGCGCCCCTCCGGCTGGAACGCCGAACTCACCACGTCGGTCCCCACGCGGATCATCTGCCGTAAAACGGAGCGCTCGCGGACGATGCCGGCATAGGCGGCAATGTTCGCCGCGCTGGGAGTCTCCGTGGCCAGCGTGCCCAGGTAGCCCATCCCTCCGGCATCATCCAGTTCGCCGCTGTTACGCAGCGCCTCGGACAGGGTCACCACGTCCATGGGCTGCTGATGGCTCGCCAGCTCCCCCAGGGCGCGGTAGATCAGCCGATGGTTATGGCGATAGAAATCGTCTTCGCTGACCCGATCGGCTACCTGGTCCCAGGCCTCGTTATCCACCATCAGTCCGCCCAGCACCGCCTGTTCCGCTTCCACGGAGTGCGGCGGCACCTTTAAGGCACTGACATCGAGCTGCTCGGCCGGATTCGATTCTGCCATGGCTCCCCGCAACCAAGAGGCGGACCTGCGGCGCACCTGTCCGGCACGCCACTGCGGCCCCGCGGCGGCATCGCCACCGCCCCGACAGCGTGATGACTACGCGGCAGCCCGTGACGGCGCCCACCCGCGACGGGCGCATGCCGTCACTGCCGGGAGTCAGGTGCCTTCGACCACCACGCGGACGTGGGTGTCCACGTCAGTGTACAGGTGCACGTGCACGTCGTACTCCCCGGTAACCCGGATCGGGCCTTCCGGCATGCGCACCTCGTGCTTGGCGACCTCGACACCCGCCTCGGTCGCGGCCTCGGCGATATCGCCCGGGCCCACGGAGCCGAACAGCTTACCCTCGTCTCCGGCCTTGGCGGAGATGTTCAGCGTCAGTTCCGCGACACGATCGCGCCGGGCTTCGGCCGCGGCCTGCGCCTCGGCAGCCGCCTTCTCCAGTTCCGCACGCCGCTCTTCGAAATACTTGATGTTCTCCGGCGTGGCCGGTTTGGCCTTGCCCTGAGGCACCAGGTAGTTGCGGCCGTAGCCCGGCCGAACCCTGACCTGATCGCCCAGGTCGCCCAGGTTATCCACTTTTTCCAGCAGGATGACTTCCATCGTTCCAACCCCGATTATCTGCGAATCCCGAATCGACGCAACGC
>SKYZ01000452.1 GCA_007127625.1 Aquisalimonas sp.
AATGCCGGGCGTGGCTTCATGTTCTCCCTGGGATGCATCCAGTCCCTCAGCTGCCATACCGACAAATGCCCCACGGGTGTCGCGACCCAGGATCCGGGGCGCAACCGGTCCCTGGATGTCAGGGACAAGGGCGAGCGCGTCTACAACTTCCACGCCAACACCCTCGCGGCGCTGGGCGCCATGCTCTCCTCGGCCGGGGTGAGCAACCCCCAGCAGTTGGACGCACGGCACCTGCTCAGGCGGATCTCCGGCGCCCGCTTCGCCTCCTATGAGGCGCTCTTTCCCGCACTCACCAACGGCCAACTCCTAAGGGAACTACCGGAATTGACCCCCTTCGACACGGACTGGGAAAGAGCCCGGGCCGAGTCCTTTGCGCCTGCATTCTGAGCGCTGCGTCGTCACGATCCGACAATGCGTAATCGAGGCGCCGAGCAGCTGACTCGAAAACAATCCGGACATCTACGCATGGCGGACTGTTCGAAAACGATTTATTCAGAAGGAACGCCGGACTCTTTTCCAGCTCTCTTAGCTACGCCGGGATCCCGAAAAAAGCGGCGAACGTTGTCGAACAGCATTGTCCGTTCTCAGCACAAGGAGTCATCCCATGACAGCCAGCAATCACGATCCCGAGCGTCGCCGCCTGCTCCGCTATGTCGCTTTCGGAGCTGCCGCACTGCCCCTTGCGACTCTTGCACCGCTCTCCCGACCGGCTCGGGCGGATCTCCCGCGCGTCGACGAGAGCAGCGACCAGGCACAGCAACTGAACTACGTCCACGATGCCGACGCGGACGCCGCCGCCAACCGCGGCGACGGCGAGTATTGCCGTAACTGCCGTCACTTCAGCAACGAACAGGACGGCTGAGGCGAGTGCCCCTTCTTCCGTGGCAACCGCGTTGCCTCCACAGGCTGGTGCGCCGTCTGGGGCCCGGCGTAACGCGCTCGTAAGGCACCGCGCGGCGCCGCACCCATTCCTGGGAGCAGGGCGCCCCCGCGTGCGGCCTTTTCATGGCCATTCCTTTTGCAATCCGCGCCCGGGCGGACTGGCAATTAACTCCCGCATTCCTCTTCATCAACTGTTCAACATTCCCTGAGTAAAGCTACGTAAGTACTGACACGTAAGTGGTTTCGCGAATACTGCCGCACAACCCGCCGGGCGTAGCTTCACAGGTGGTTGTTTAAACCACACACGTGAGGAGGAGAACGCAACATGTCTACAACAACTCTCAGCAGGACCACCGCAGCCGCAATTTCCACGGCGCTTCTTGTCGGCGGAGCCAGCGCGCACGCGCTGGAAACGCAGATCGGGGATACGACCGTCACGTTTGGCGGTTACGTCAAGGCGGACTTCATTCATAACTTCGATGAGGACGGAGGTGATCTGTTCTTCCCGAACAATATTCCGGTCGAGGGAGATACCCGGTCTGCCAACGAGGGCGGCAGTGGCGCCACCAACTTCCACGCCCGTGAAACCCGCATGAGTCTCGCGACCTCTACCCCGACCGAGCGTGGCGACGTCAACACACTGATTGAATTTGATTTCTTCAGGAACCCGCTTGGCTCCGGCTTCGATCCCGAGATCCGGCTTCGGCATGCGTTCGTCGAGTGGAACGGAGTGATGGCCGGCCGGTACTGGTCCAACTTCATGCCGCTGGTGGCCCTGCCGTCCACGCTGGATTTCCACGGCCCGGCCGGGTACATTTTCGTGCGGCAGACCCAGTTGCGCTACACGCATCAACTGCCTGAGAACAACCAGTTGGCGGTGTCAGTGGAGAGGCCCAATTCCGCCATTTCCGGAGACATCCCGGGCGAGTCGAGCCAGCTGAATTCCATCCCGGATTTCACGGCCCAGTTCAGTGGTCGCCAGGGCGGGCTCGCCTACGCGCTCTCGGGCGTTCTCACGTTCCCCGAGGTGGAGGGCGACACCGACGACGACACCAACGGCTGGGGCGTCTCCGCCAACGCCGGCTACACCTTCCCCACTGGCACCCGAATCGGCGGGCAGGCGAGCTACGTGGACGGGGCCAACCGCTACATGCTCGGCAGCGCAGGCTTTTTCACCAATGCGTTTATCGAGGATGGCAGCATCGAAACGTTCAGCGAACTGGGGCTGATGGGGTTCATCAGTCAACCGTTCTCCCCCACAGTCACTGGTACGCTGGCTGTCGGCTATGTGGACACGGACACCGGCAATGACACGGATGCAGCTGGCATCCTGCAGGACGAGGTGACCAGCATTCATGCCAACGTTCAGTGGCAGCCGGTGGATCGCCTGACCTACGGCCTGGAGTACCAGTGGGGCGAGCGCGAGCTTTCCAACGGCAACGACAACAGCATCTCGCGTCTCCAGGCATCGGCGAAGTGGAGCTTCTGATCGGGTAACCTTCGCGCCTGACTGACCTGAAACCCGATGTCGCAAACACGCAACATCGGGTTTTTCATTCCAGGCAACGGTTTCTACTTAGCGACAATTACGCATGGTTCACCCGGCGAACTACACCAATAATTTCCGTATGTTCGCCGCTCATGCCAAAGCCTCCGCGGGCGCAGGCATGGCACCGTCAATCGGGAGGTGTGCCATGAGAATCCCATTCGTCCTTATCGGAACAGTCCTGTTGCTCGCCGGCTGCGCGAGCCCGGGGACTGCACCGTCACGGCGCCCGTCATCACGCGTCACACCCCCGGCACCGGGTGGGTCTGCGCTCCCGTGTCGGCCTGCGTTCGCGCTGGTGACGCTGCAGGCACCCGGACCGGCCGCAGTCCGGTCCTTCCCCGGAGCCGGCGGCCCCCCCCTCAATGGAAACCGGCGGGACAGCCTGAAGGAGCAGTACGTACTCTTCCTGATAGGGCGCCAGGCAGGCTCGGGTTAGACTGTGCCATGTCGTTCGGGTGATGCAGGCATCCCGCGAAGTATCCGGACCTGAGCAGGAAGGGCCTATGATGGCAGCAGATCAGCCCGACGAGGACGGCGTCCCTTCCTATGAACGAACCGCACTTCTGCTGCAGGGCGGCGGTGCTCTAGGGAGCTATCACCACGGGGTCTACCAGGCCCTCGCGGAGGCCGGCTACACCATGGACTGGTTCGCCGGAACCAGCATCGGCGGCATCCAGGCGGCGATACTGGCCGGGAATCCGCCGGAGCGGCGCCTGGAGCACCTGGAGACCTTCTGGAACCGCATTGCCTGGCCGCAGTTGTGGCCGGCGCCGCCGCCGGATCACCCGGCGCGCAAGTGGATCAACCTCTGCCACGCGATGTTCACCATGGCCTGGGGACAGCCCGGCTTTTTCCGGCCGGACTGGCAGGGCCCACTGCCGCTGCCATGGAAAGGGGACGGCCAGGTACACTACTACGACCTGACGCCGCTGAAGCACACGCTCAACGAACTGATCGACTTCGACTACCTGAACCACTCCGGCGCGCGCCTGAGTCTCGGGGCCGTGGACGTGGAAAGCGGCCGTCACGTCTACTTCGACAGCAACCATCAGACCATCGACGTGCGCCATGTTCTCGCCTCGGGCGCCCTGCCCCCCGCCTTTCCCGCCATTGAAATCGACGGCCGCCGCTACTGGGATGGCGGGCTTCTGTCCAACACGCCGCTGAGCGTCGTCCTGGAGGACAACCCGCGTCGCAGCACCCTGTGTTTCATGGTGGACCTGTTCGATCCCCAAGGCACGACACCCCAGGATCTGGATCAGCTGGAAGACCGCCGCAAGGACATCATCTACGCCAGCCGGGCCCACACCCAGATCGAGGATCACCGCCGCATGCATGACCTGCGGCGCGCCGTCAGCATCCTGTTCGACCGCTTGCCGGAGGCCGAGCGCGACAACCCCGAACTCGCCGATCTCAAGGCCCTGGGCTGTACCACCACCGTCAGCGTGGTGCACTTCGTCTACCCGGGGCAGGCGTATCGCTCCTGGGCCAAGGATTTCACGTTCCTCCCCCAGACCCTCGCCGATCACCGCTCGCGCGGTTACGAGGACGGTCTGGCGGCGCTGCACAAGCGCCCATGGAAACAGCGCCTCACGGAACACGCCGGGGCGGTGCGCTACGAGATCAACAGCCCCATGACATGAATGCCCATTCAGTGGTATCAATGAACGGGATGTGCACTCGCCGAACGAGCCCGAGGGGCGGTCCATGACCCATGCATGGCAACAATGGCTGGACGTCCTCGAGCAACCTGCCTTCGTGCTGGACCCGGCCTCGGGTGCCATTGTTGCAGCGAATGCCAGGGCCGGTGAGATGACGGGGTTCCAGGACCATGAACTCTCCGGCCTGGCCATTCGCGACCTGCACCCCTTCGAGATGTCGCGGTTCAATGAGTTCGCGGAAACGGCCCTTGAGCGCGGCGTCCACCAGAGCCGCGGCCTCACGTGTCGCCATCGCGACGGTCACCATATCGCCGCCGAAATCTGCGCTTCCCGTGTCGACCTGGGCGGCCGTTGCGGCCTCCTTGCCATCGTGCGCCCGTTCACCTCCGGCCAGCCGGTCACCACCCGGGAATCCGACCGTGAGGAGTCGGACCACGAGCAAAGCGAGTTCGCTATCATGCAGCACCGGCTGGCCGTCACCCGCCACCTGCTGGATCACGCGCCGGAAATGGTCCTATGGGTGCGCCCGGATGGGGCCGTTGCCTACGCCAACATCACCGCCGCACGGCGTCTGAATATAGAGCGCAGCCGGCTGGAGCGGATGCGCATCTGGGATCTCGACGCGCAGGCCGATCCGGCCGACTTCCCGGACAAGGTCGCCCGGTTCCGCAGTCAGGGCGGCGCCAGTTTCGAGACGGAAATGATCGACGGCGCCGGCAATCGTTTCCCGGCATCCGTCACGGTGGAACTCGTCCAGCCCGGCGAGGACGAGTACCTGGTGAGTTTTTCCCGGGATATCAGCCGGGAGGTCCAGGCCCGGGAAGAGGCGCGGCGCTACCTGAGCGAACTTGCGGCGGTGGCCCGGCGAACGTCCATGTCGGAAATGGCCTCGGCCCTGTCCCACGAGATCAACCAGCCGCTGACCTCCATATCGACATACTGCCGCAGTGCACTACGCTTGCTGGACCGGGATCCACTCCCCCGTGATCGCCTCCGGCACGCGCTGGAGAACATTCTCAAGGGCACCGAGCGCACGGGACGCAT
>SKYZ01000117.1 GCA_007127625.1 Aquisalimonas sp.
CAGGCCGCAGCCTGTCCGAGCATCTTGCCGGTGGAGCCGTATCCCGGATCGCGGTCCCCGGTCACCTGCACCCGCAACTCCCGGCCGTCGGGGGTGCGACCGAGAAAGCGCAGATCGTAGAAGCCCTTTTCCTGAGCTTCCGGGCTCGGCCCCTCCCCCGGCCCGGGCAGCACGAAGCGTTGCAGCAGCCAGCGCAACGGCGGCACGGCTGCAGCCATCGCCAGCGCGCCGGTTGCCAGCGCCGTCACCGTTGCCGTCATCCGGCCCCGGAATCCTCGGCCGGTCATCAATGCCTCGTCGTACTGGAAATCCACCCCGTAGGCATGATCGGAGAGGGCGTTCGAGCGCAGGACCACGCGGGTGTTCACCGGGCCCATGATGAACGGCGCCACCCAGGCGCCGAAATCGGGATCCTGCGCAGCGAAACGGATGCGCGGCTGGCGAGCCGCCATGCGGTGCCCCTTCGGGCACAGCGAATACGGATCCGCCAGTTCCCGCCGAAGCTGCCGGTCCCGCCGGGCCTCCTGGATCACGTTCATCACGCTCGCGACGGTGCCCCCGGACATGCCGCCACGGATCGCGCGCACGCGCATTTTCACCCGGGTCGCCGGCTCTCCGAATCGCTCCCGGGCGTGTTGCTGCAGGAAATACACACCCACGTCCGAGGGGATGGAATCGAACCCGCAGCAGTGCACGATGCGGGTCCCGGTCTCCCGGGCGCGCTGCTCGTAGCGACCCAGCATGCGCCGGATCCACTGGATTTCACCGGTGAGGTCACAGTAGTCCGTACCCGACTCCACGCAGGCCCGGACCAGCGGTTCGCCGTACAGGGCGTACGGCCCCACGGTGGAGACAACGACCCGGGTGTCTGCGCACAGGCGCTGCAGTGACTGGTCGTCGCACGCGTCCGCGATCACCATGGGCAGCGACTCTCCGCGCTCCCCCAGTGTTTTCTTCAGTGCGGCGAGTTTGTCCCGGGAGCGCCCCGCGACCGCCCAGCGGAGTTCTCTGCCGTCGGTGCCGAAGATCTCGGCCAGATAGTCGGTCAGGATGCTGCCAACGAAACTCGTGGCCCCGAAAACCACCAGATCGTACTGCGTATCCTCCATGCGGCTTCCCCTTCATCCGTGCAAAGACGCATGATCCTACCAATGTTCCAGGCCGAGTTGTGGCCCCAGGGCGCACGTCACGACCGCGGCTGACTCACCTCGTCCACCAGCGCCATGATGGACCGGTACGGGATACCACCGTGCTCGGTCAGGCCGATTTCGCAGGTTCGCGAATTCGAGTAGCCGGCGACACACCCTGCCACCTGACTGCGCAGGGTCTTGAGGGCAGACCCGTTGAGCTCCGGCGTACGGAACCCCTTGTCACCGGCGAAGGCACAGCACTGAATATCCGGCGGCACGGTAACATCGCTCGCGCAGGCACGGGCCACGGCAAGAAAAGTCGAACCCAGCCCCATGCGGGTGCTGGAACAGGTCACGTGAACGGCGATGGGCTCCTTCTTCGGGGTCACGCTCAGGCGGGGCAGCACCCGGTCGTGGATGAACGCAACCGGCTCCTGCAGTTCGAGCTCATCGCTGAGGGTCGTCTGCATCCGCAGCGTACACGGGCTGGTATCGCACAGCACCGGATAGCGCCCGCCCTCACTGGCGTCCATGAGCACTTCACCGAGTTCCTCTGCCTTGCCGTCCGCCTGCTCGAACAGGCCCTTGGACTCGAAAGCCATGCCGCAGCAGAGTCCGTTGACCCCCGGGGGGATGATCACCCGGTAACCGGCCTTGCGAAGGACCGCCAGTGTCAAATCCATGGTGGAGCGTCCGTCGGGCTCCTGTCCGGAGGCGCCGAACATGCGGGTGGCACAGGACGGCAGATACACCACCGTGCCCGCATTTCCGGCCCTCTTGTGCTCGCGGTCCCCTTGTCGCAGAACCGCCATGGACGGCGCCGAGGGGGTCGCCGGCAGCCAGTGCGGCAGGCGACCACCACTGATTCGCCTGGCAACGCCTGTGATCCGCCCCATGGATTCGGTGCCCACCATCCGATGGACCAGGTCACTGGAGCGCAGAGCACCCCGGGCGAGTGCCGTGGCAGCGGCGAAGTGCCGTGCGGCAAAGGCAGCGCCACGGGTCCTGCCGCCATGTGCTTCCTCCCGCAGCCGGCGCACCAGATCCCCCGTGTTGATGTTCACCGGACAGGGCATGGCGCAGAGGCCGGTCGCTGCACAGGTCTCGATACCGTCGTAGGCATAGCCTTCACGCAGGGCGGCAAGCCGCTCGGGATCGCCACCGTTGCGCTCCAGGCGCGCGATCTCGCGACGGACCACAATGCGCTGGCGTGGCGTCAGCGTCAGGTCCCGGGACGGGCATACCGGCTCACAGAACCCGCACTCGATGCACTTGTCGACAATGGGGTCGGCTGCCGGCAGGGGCTTGAGGTTCTGCAGATGCAGGTTCGGATTGCGGCTGAGCATCACCTCGGGGTTGAGCAGCGCATCCGGGTCGAACAGCTCCTTGATCCGCCACATCAGCTGATAGGCATCAGCACCCCACTCCAGTTCCACGAACGGCGCCATGTTCCGGCCGGTGCCGTGCTCCCCCTTGAGCGAGCCCTCGTACCGCACGCCCACCAGCTGAGCCAGTTCGTCCATCATGCCCTGATACCGGGCAACCTCCGCAGGGTCGTCGAACCCCTGCGGGAAGACAAAGTGCAGGTTGCCCTCCAGGGCGTGACCGAACAGGATCGCATTGTCGTAACCGTGGCGCCCGAGCATGGCGATGAGTTCCCCCACGCCCTCTTCCAGCTTGTCCATGGGGAACGCCACGTCCTCGATGACCACCGTGGTGCCGGTGTCCCGGACCGCACCCACGGCGGGGAACATGCCCTTGCGGATGTTCCAGTACAGCCCGTAGGTCTCGGGATCCCGGGCGAACTGCACCGTGTTGACCGTACTGATGGCATGCAGCGCCTCGTGAACCGCATCGCTGCGTACCGCCAGGGTCGCCTCGTCCTCGGCCCGCACGTCGATCAGCAACGCCGCAGCGCCTTCCGGCAGGCCCTTGAGGGTCGCCTCCATGCCGGGGGTATCCTCCACCGATCGGAGTGCCGCGCGGTCCATCAGCTCCACGGCCGCCACAGGGGTCGCCTCCAGACCCTTGAGGGCGGCGGTGGCGCGGCAGGCCGCGGCCATGTCCGGAAAGATCACCAGGGCGGCGGCCTTCAGCGCCTCGTCCGGAACGGTGTCGTAGGTGATGGAGTTGATGAAGCCCAGAGTGCCCTCGGAGCCGATCATCAGGTGCTTGAGGATTTCCACCCCGTCACTGAAGTCCACCAGGCTGTTGAGGGCGTAGCCGACGGTGTTCTTGAGCCGATACTTGTGCCGAATCCTCGCGGCCAGCTCCTCGTGGGCCTGCGTCTCCCGCCCGAGAGCTTCCAGTGCTGCCACCAGATCGGCCCGGTCACGCCGGAAACGGGAGACGCTGTCCCGGTTGGCGGTATCCAGAACGGTGCCGTCGACCAATGTCACCTTGATGTCCCGAACGGTCCGGTAACTGTTCTGCGCCGTACCGCAGCACATGCCGGAGGCATTGTTGGCGGCAATGCCGCCGACCATGCAGGCCCCGATGGATGCCGGGTCCGGCCCGATCTTGCGCCCGTAGGGTGCCAGCAGGCGATTCGCGTGGGCACCAATGACCCCTGGATCCAGGCGAATAGCGGCTCCGTCCTCGAGAATGTCGTGGCTCCGCCAGGTCTGCCCTAGCTGGATCAGAATGGAGTCGCTCACGGCCTGCCCGGAAAGGGATGTCCCGGCGGCGCGGAACGTCACCGGCGCTCTGGCCCGTCGACACTCGGCAAGCACGCGGGAGAGTTCATCGCCGGTATTGACGTGGACCACCGCCCGGGGAATCAGCCGGTAGAAGCTGGCATCGGTCCCGTAGGCGAGCAGGCGCACCGGATCTGTGCTCAGGCGCCCGGGCGGAACGATACGCCCCAGGGCATCGATCAGGGTGGGATAGATATCGTGCATGGCATGGGACTCCTGCCTGGCACGGCGCTCCAGCGATCCGGGAAGATCGGGGAATAGGCGCTCCTGCCATGCCAGCGGAATCCCGAAGGGCTTGCTGCCGTGATGTGAACAACAGCGCCGGCCAAGCATCGCTACCCCGTCCGCGAGCACTGAACAGTCCAGTGAGCCGGCCACAGGGGCGATTCGGCGCCTCACTTGCAACATGCATCTTTGCAGAGCCCGGCGCAAGACCTCTTGACCCGGATCAAGACTTCCCCGCCCGGCGGCTGCAAGCGGAGGAGCCATGCGCTGACGATCAGACCCGCATGCGGGCGGAACCGGTGACGGCCGTAACAAGCAGGCCCAGAGCAAGCGACACACCGCCAATCACGAACACCGGCGGATAGGTGTCAACGATCCCGAATACGCCGGCCAGGGCGTACCCCCCCACGGCCTGGGCGAGGGCAAAGGACGTGGTGGCCCAGCCCCAGGCACGCTGGTGCTGCTCCAGCGGGACCAGCTGAGCAAGATAACCCGATGTCATGGAGACCAGCCCGGGCACCATGGCGCCCACCACCAGCGAACACAGCGACACCAGCAGGAATGCCTCGGCAACGCTGGACAGGAGGACGGCACCGGACATCAGGGTCACGGACACCAGCAGCGCCCCGTACCAGCCGATGCGCCCGGCAAACCACCCGGAGAAGAATGGTCCGATGATGGCGCCCACGGCAAAGATGCTCCACTGGACCGAGGCGAACCCCGTACCGTGGCCCTGCTCCCGGGCGAGAAAATCCACCCAGAACAGCGTATGCGGCACATAGCCCACCGACTGCAGTCCATACGCGACCACCACCAGCATCACCACCAGCGACAGACCGCGACCAGCGGGTGCATCTTCGCTGGCCTGCGAGGCCACGGGCGACCTCCGCCTCCCCGGCCAGGCCCACCAGGTGGCGCCGCCAAGCACCAGGCAGAGCACGCCCTGTGCGATCCATGCCCAGCTCACCGATACAGTCGTGAGCCAGGGCACGATGTTGGCGGCGAACAGGATGCCCAGGCCAACACCGCTGAAGACCACGGCGCCGGCCATGGGGCGCCGGCTCGGCGGGGTGCTGG
>SKYZ01000464.1 GCA_007127625.1 Aquisalimonas sp.
CCAGCAGGGAAACCACACCGAACAGCATGGGCCAGGTCATGCTGAACAGGGTTCGGCCCAGGCCGTTGCGGGTAAGGTCCTCGGTGGTCATCGGCGGGATGGTACGTCATCGGCCGCGGGTTTGCCGCCGGTATGGATGCCCATCATCTGGCCAACGCCTCGATGGCCAGGGTCAGGCAGCCGGCGGCAGGTGCCAATGGCGCACTGGCAAGCAGCCGCAGGCCGGTGAATCGCCAGCCCATCATGGGGGCCTCGAACACCAGCAGCCGGTGTACGGCCAGTACTGACCAGGCGGTGATCAGCGTGACCATCTGCGGCACGCCCATGCCCGCCTCCAGCAGCGCCAGGCCCAGGGGGAAGGCGATCATGGGGCCGCCGGGCAGCAGGCCGCCGATCAGCGTGGCCAGCAGGATGCCCCGCAATCCCGACGCTTCCCCGAGGATGGCAACCACTTGCTGTTCCGGCACCAGCGCCGCCAGGAATACGCCGGCGAGGAGTGCCGGTGGCAGCCGCAGCAGCAGTGGCTGCAACTGGATCCATGCGTCGGTGGCAACATCGGCATGGCGGATGTCCGCCCGCCGGTGCGCTGCCAGCGCGGTGACGGCCAGCAGCAACGCGATGGTGCCGTAGGCAATCACCGTCATCATGGCCGCAGCCACCGTGTCACGAGCACCGCGAGATAACCCGCCAGAAACGGAAGTGGCAGCGAGACCAGGAGCCGCAGCAGCACGAAATCCGGTCCCAGGAAAGGCAACTCCCAGACCAGTGCACGATTGAGTCCCAGCACCGACCAGGCGGTGATGTAGGCTACGCACACCGGCACGGAAGCGCCTGCCCGGTACAGTGCCACCACCAGCGGAAACGCCGCGAAGGGACCGCCCGGCGTGATGGCGCCGGCGGCGGTGGCTACTACGAGCCCACGCAGGCCACTGCGGCCGCCCAGCCAGTGCTCCATGGTGGCGCGGGGGATAAGGCGTTGCACGTAGGCACCGACCAGGAGTGCCCCCAGCAACACCGGCGTGATCCAGACCAGTAGCCCTGCCGCGCGGCCCAGGGTCTGGGTGAACGCCTCGCCGCCTTGCAGCCACCAGGTGGTGCCCCCGGCGCCCAGCGCCAGCACGGTGAAAAAGATCGTGGTCCCGTCCAGGCGGCGCCAGGGCGGGACGGGATTGCTTCCGTGGTCGGGCATGGCCATGCTTGGCTGGCGTCCTGTAAACCGCGTTACGGGACATGATGGAAAACGTGCAGTCTACAACACCGCCGGCTCTGCGGCCCGGGCCGGGGACAAGGGAATCGTTCAGCGTTTCCCAAGGGGGAGAGCATGGAACCGGCATACTGTTCCGCCACGCGACTGGCGGTGATGGTTCGCGAACGGGAAGTGACCGCCATCGAGCTGCTGGAGTATTTTCTGGATCGCGTGGCCCGCCACGATCCGGTGCTCAACGCGGTGGTGGTCAGCGATGCGGAGGCGGCCCGTGAGCGGGCGCGGGCGGCCGATGCGGCGCTGGACCGCGGCGAGCTCTGGGGGCCTCTGCACGGGATTCCAATGACCGTCAAGGAAACCTACGAGCTGGTGGGCATGCCGGCCACTGCCGGAGCGCCGAAGCTGCGGGAGCACTATCCGCAACGCAATGCCGTCTCCGTGCAGCGGCTGCTGGACGCTGGTGCCGTGATCTACGGCAAGACCAACACGCCGCTGTACGCGGGTGATCTGCAGACCTACAACGAGATTTACGGTACCACCAACAACCCCTGGGACGTGACCCTTACTCCCGGTGGATCGTCCGGCGGCTCTGCCGCGGCGCTGGCGGCGGGTCTCACGCCGCTGGAGCTGGGCAGTGACATCGGCGGCTCCATTCGTACTCCCGCCGCGTTCTGCGGCGTGTGCGGCCACAAGCCCAGCTTCGGCGTGCTGTCGACCCGCGGCCATATTCCCGGTCCGCCCGGGACGCTGGCACGGGGTGACATCAGCGTTGGCGGGCCCCTGGCCCGCAGCGTGGACGACCTGGAGCTGGCCATGGGCCTGCTGGCCGGGCCGGATGCCGAGGACGCGCCGGGCTGGCGTCTGGAACTTCCTGCGGCGCGGCATCAGCAGCTCAGTGGATTCCGCGTTGGTGCCTGGCTGGATGACCCGGGCTGCCCGGTGGATGCCGAGGTGGTGCAGATTCTGGAAAGCGTTGTGCGCAGGCTCCGCGATGCCGGAGTGAGCGTGGACAGCAGCGCGCGCCCGCAGGATGTGGATCTGCGCGAGGCCCACGAGCTGTACTATCGGCTGCTGACGGCGACCATGGGGCGGGGGCTGCCGGAGAAGGTGTTCACCGGCATGTTGCGCCAGGCGGAGTCGATTGCCCCGGAGACCGCCACGGCGAACGACTACCCGTCGGTGTTTGCCCTGGGCGCCACCCAGCGCCATGCCCAGTGGCTCGGGCTGAACGAACGGCGCCAGCATCTGCGGGCGGCGTGGCGGACGCTGTTCCAGGAGATCGATGTGCTGCTCTGCCCGGTGATCCACACTCGGCCGTTCCGTCACGACCATACGCAGCCCATGGCCGAGCGACGCCTGGAGGTCAACGGCGAGGACCGCCCCTACATGGATGTACTGGTCTGGGCCGGACTCATCGGCGTGGCCTATCTGCCGTCCACGGTGGTGCCGGTGGGGCAGACCGCCGACGGACTGCCGGTGGGCGTGCAGGTGGTGGGGCCCTACCTGGAAGACTACACCAGCCTGGCCTTTGCCCGGCATCTGGAGGCCCTGACCGGCGGTTTCCGGGCCCCTCCGGGGTTCTGACATCCCCGGGATCCACTGCAACGAACCTGGGTTACAGGACACCAGGAGTGCCTTCGACCGGAGAATGCCCATGACAGGCCCGCTTGCCGGCTACCGCATTGTCGATCTCACCGCCATGGTCTCGGGGCCTCTGGCCACCATGACCCTGGCCGACCAGGGCGCGGACGTCATCAAGGTGGAGAATCCTGCCGGCGGGGATTTCACGCGTATGGCAGCGAACCGCCGCAACGGCTATGCCGCGAGTTTCGTGAACAACAACCGCAACAAGCGTTCGCTGGCAGTGAATCTGAAATCACCGGAGGGGCTGGCGATTGTCCGTCGCCTGGTTGCCGGTGCGGACGTGTTCGTGCAGAACTTCCGGCCCGGCGTGATCCAGCGCATGGGGTTGGGCGAGGACACCCTGCGTGCGCTGCAGCCGTCACTGGTGTACACATCCATCAGTGGCTTCGGTGATGCCGGGCCCTACGCGGCCCAGCCGGTCTACGATCCTCTGGTGCAGGCGCTATCCGGGCTTGCCACCGTGCAGGGCGGCTCGGATACGGCGCGGCCACAGCTCGTCCGCACCATCCTGCCGGACAAGCTCACCGGTATCACCGCCGCCCAGGCCATTACCGCCGCCCTGGTTCACCGGGAGCGCACCGGCGAGGGGCAGCACGTGCGCGTGTCCATGCTGAGTGCGGTGCTGGCGTTCCTGTGGGGGTCGGACATGGGCAGCCAGACCTTTGTCGGCGACGAACGGCCCCAGGCGGAAGCGGCCAGTTTCATCGATCTGATCTACGCCACGGCCGACGGCTACATCAGCGTTGCGGTACAGTCCGACCGCGAATGGCAGGCGCTGACGCGGGCCTTGGAGCGACCCCAGTGGCTGGATGATCCCCGTTTCCGGACACCGGCCCTGCGCCAGGAGCATATCGAAGAACGTCTGGAGCTGACCCAGCAGGCCCTGTACCAGCGACCCGCCGCCGAATGGCTGCAGCGCCTGGAAGCCGAAGGAGTGCCCTGTGCGCCGGTGCTGACCCGCAGCCAGGTGGTGGAGCACCCACAAGTCTGTGCCAACGCGATGGTGCTGGAGTACGAGCATCCCCATGCGGGCCGTCTGCGACAGGCCGCTCCGCCCGCCGCCTTCTCGGGCACACCGGCGGATCCCCGTGGTCCGGCGCCGGCGCTGGGCGGAGATACCGCCGACGTGCTCAGGGAACTCGGTTACGATGCCTCGGAACAGGCGAGGCTGCGCGCCGACGGGGTCGTTGGTTGAGGAGTCGGTACGCCCCTGTCAGGTGTCGTCCGGCGCGTCGATCTCCGGCACCCAGCCGTCCAGGGCGTGGGCGACCATGTCCAGGCGGTCCTGGCCCCAGAATACGAGTTGACCGTCCACCACCAGCGTGGGTGCGCCGCAGGCCCCCAAGGCTTCCGCCCTGGCGGTGTTCTCCTTGATAAGGGTCTTGTTGTCTTCCGCCGTGGCCCGGTCGAGCACGTCCGCCGGATCCAGGCCGTTCTCCCGGATGATGGCCGACACCGTGCCCTGGTCCCCGAGGTCCCGGTCCTCGACCCACGCGGCGTGATAAAGCGGCTGGATCAGCTCCGGAGCGACTGCAGAGACGCGTAGCGCCAGGACGGTATTCAACGGGAAGTGGCTGGTGAAGCGGAATGGCACATCCCATTCGTTGGCCCACAGCTTCATGTCCCGGATACCCCAGGCCTGACGGTTGGTGCTCATGGCCTGCAGCGGGATCATCGGCGTACCGATGGACTTGAACAGCGCGCCCAGCAGCATTGGCCGCCAGACGAGCTCGGCGCCGTGCTCCGCGGCAATGCGCTCCACCTGGGTGCAGGCGAGATAGGAGAATGGGCTGGAAAAATCGTGAAAGACCTCCAGCCGCCGGCAATGACCGTCCGGGTACGATGTCTGTGCCGGCAGTGCGCCGCCCAGCGCTGCAACCACGAACGGCAACCGGTCCGCGCCCCACCAGAGATCATCACCCAGGACGGCCGTGGGTACACCGAAGACGCCGCGTGCCAGCGCCTCCTCGGTGTTGTCCTCCAGCGCCTCCAGGCTGTCCGGGGCTTCCGTGAGCGCGGGGTCGACACCATGGTCATCGGCGAGGCGCCGCAACAGGCCTTTGTCGTCCAGGGGTTTGCCGCGCTCCCAGGCCGCACTGAGCAGCGCGTGCATCAGGGGGGCGCGTGCTTCCTCCGGCGCTCCGGCCAGCAGCCGCTGTGCCAGAGCGCTTTCCGTGACTGGCCGCTCCAACGGCCCCCGCAGACGCAGGCCGGCGAGTTCGGCCTGGCGGTGGGCATCCCTGCGGAACAGCGTCCGCTTGTTCTCCGGCCA
>SKYZ01000009.1 GCA_007127625.1 Aquisalimonas sp.
CCACCCGCGCCAGCGCACTCGCCGTGTCCACACCCACCTGACCTGCGTTAGACTTGCTCATGACCTGCCTCCCTCAATAATGGCTCTGAGTTTCGGTTGCACCACCTCAACTTAACCCACGTTCGTTGAGGCGGGGCAGGTCAATCCATCATGTCTACGCATTCGGCCCGGGGCGCCGGGGCGGGGCCGGTATAGCCGATACCGGGGCGCGGTTTGGGTGGACGACGTCGGGGCAGGCATAATGCAGTCGAAAACCCGCTGCAGGATGCCCAATGACCACGCACAGCACCACCATCGGCTATTTCCCCGGCGTACGCATGCGGCGCATGCGCCGCGACGCCTTCTCCCGCCGGCTGATGCGGGAAAACCGGCTCAGTTGCGATGACCTCATCCAGCCGCTGTTCGTCGTCGACGGCGAGGGCAAGCGCGAACCGGTACCCTCCATGCCCGGCGTCGAGCGGCTGTCCATCGACCTGTTACTGGAAGAGGCCGCAAGGCTGCTGGAACTGGGCGTGCCGGCCATTGCGATCTTCCCGGTAACGCCGCCGGAGCTGAAGACCCCGGACGCCCGCGAGGCCTGCAACCCCAACGGGCTGGCCCCCCGTGCCGTCCGCGCTGTCAAGGCGCAGCTTCCCGAGCTCGGCGTCATGACCGACGTGGCCCTGGACCCCTTCACCAGCCACGGGCAGGACGGCGTGATGGACGACCAGGGCCACATCCTCAACGACGACACCGTGGAGATCCTGGTGCGCCAGGCGCTGTGCCACGCCGAGGCCGGAGTGGACATCGTCGCGCCATCCGACATGATGGACGGGCGCATCGGTGCCATCCGCGAGGCCCTGGAGGCCGCCGCACACCCGCACACCCGCATCATGGCCTACTCCGCCAAGTACGCCTCCAGCTACTACGGCCCGTTCCGGGATGCCGTGGGCTCTGCCAGCAACCTGGGTGCCACCGGCAAGCAGACCTATCAGATGGACCCGGCCAACACCGATGAGGCCATCCGCGAGGTAGCCCTGGATCTGGAAGAGGGCGCGGACATGATCATGGTGAAGCCGGCCATGCCGTACCTGGACGTGATTCAGCGGGTCCACACCACGTTCGGCGCGCCGACGTTCGCCTATCAGGTCAGCGGCGAGTACGCCATGCTCATGGCGGCGGCGAAAGAAGGCTGGCTCGACGAGCGCGCCTGCGCCCTGGAAGCGCTAACCGCCATGAAACGCGCCGGCGCCGACGGTGTTCTCACCTACTTCGCGGGACGCGTCGCGGAGTGGCTGCGCCATGACTGACCGCTACGCCGTCTTCGGCAATCCCATCGGCCACAGCCGCTCGCCCTGGATCCACGCCCGTTTCGCTGAACAGACCGGCGAGGACATCCAGTACGACCGCCTGGAAGTGCCCCTGGACGACTTCGCCGAGGCCGTGGAGCTGTTCCAGGAAAGCGGCGGTCGCGGGCTCAACATCACCGTGCCCTTCAAGGAGGAAGCCTGGACCGTGGCCGACAGCCGCAGCCCTCGGGCCGAAGCGTGCGGCGCCGTGAACACCCTGCTGTTCCGCAAAGACGGCGGGCGCCACGGTGACAACACCGACGGCGAAGGCCTGGTGCGGGATCTGCGCGGCAATCACGGAGTCACCATCCAGGGTCGACGGGTGCTGGTGCTTGGCGCCGGCGGCGCCGTACGCGGCGTACTGCAGCTCGTCGCCGGCGAACACCCTGCCATGCTGCTGATCGCGAACCGCACGGTGCGCAAGGCTGCCGAATTACTGCCACTGTGTCACGACGCCGAAGACACCGCTGCGTGCGGCTTCGAAGACATTGCCGGCTATGGCCCCTTCGACGTGGTCATCAACGGCACGTCCACAGGACTCAGCGGCGAACTGCCCCCCCTCCCCGATGGTATCTTCGCCGACAACGCCACCGCCTACGACATGGTCTATGGCGCAAGTGAACCCGTCTTCCTGCGCTGGGCCCGGGAACAGGGCGCCGCCCGGACCATCGACGGGCTGGGCATGCTGGTGGAACAGGCAGCGGAATCCTTCCGCCTCTGGCGGGGTGTCACCCCGGATACGGCACCGGTCATTGATGCACTCAGGGCGGCCATCGTGGAGGAAAACCGGGCGTGACCGACAGCCAGCAGGCGCTGACCCCGGACGCGCACCGGGACATGGCCCGACGGCTGCAGGACCCCTCCCGGTTCCCGCACCCGGTGTCCACGGTCACCACCGTGGAAACCCACATTTCCACGCTGCTGCTCACTGAGGACTACGCCTACAAGCTGAAAAAACCCCTGGACCTGGGCTTTCTCGACTTTACCACTCTGGAGCAGCGCCGCCACGCCTGCGACGAAGAGTTGCGCATCAACCGCCGCCTGGCACCGGCGATCTACCTACAGCGCCTCGCCATCACGGGCACGCCCAAGGATCCCGCCATCGACGGCGAAGGCCCACTGCTGGACTGGGCCGTGCAGATGCGGCGCTTCGACGACTCCCGGCTGTTCGACCGACTGCTGGAGCACCACCAGCTGGCCGCGGAGGAGATCGAGGACGTGGCGTGCCAGCTGGCGGCATTCCACGACGCCGCGGGCGTGGCCGGCGAAGACACCGAGTGGGGAACGCCCGCCGCCGTGGCCGGGCCGGCGCGGGACAACCTGGTGGCGCTGCGCCAGCAACTGGGTACCGACCCGCGCATCCAGCGCCTGGCGGACTGGACGGAAGACCGCCTGCACCAGCTGGAACCGGTCTTCTGGCGGCGTCGCCGGGACGGGCGCATCCGTGAATGTCACGGCGACCTGCACCTGGGCAACATCGTCGACGTGGACGGCCGACCCGTGATCTTCGACGGCATCGAGTTCGCGCCGGAGCTGCGCTGGATCGATGTCATGAACGAAATCGCCTTCCTCGGCATGGATCTGCGTAGCAGGCAGCGGCCCGATCTCGCCGCCCGGTTTCTCAGCCGCTATCTGGAAGAGACCGGCGATTACGACGGAGTGACGCTACTGCCGTTCTACCGCGCCTATCGCGCGCTGGTCCGCGCCAAGATCAGCGGGCTCCGGGCGGACGACGCCGATGCCGACGAAGCATCGCGGGAAAAGGCCCGGCGTGCGCAGGACGTCTACATCGCCGCGGCCGAGGGGGAGATGCAGCCAGCGACGCCCCGCCTGGTGCTCATGCACGGCCTCTCCGGCAGCGGGAAGTCCACTGCGGCCCAGGCGGTGGTTGAACGCCTGGGCGCCATCCGCCTGCGCTCGGACGTGGAACGCAAGCGCCTGGCGGGCCTCGACGCCCGATCCCGGACGGGGGCCGGTGTCGGCAAAGGTCTTTACGGGGCGAATCTGTCAGCGCACACCTACCAACGGCTGAAGACCCTTGCAGGCGAGGTTCTGGCGACCGGGACCAGTGTGGTGGTCGACGCCGCCAGTCTGCGCAGGGAGGAACGCGAGCAGTTCCGACGCCTGGCCGCCGGCGCCGGCGTTCCATTCACGCTGGTGGTCTGCGAGGCAGCGGAGGACGTGCTGCGCGAGCGTATCAGCCGGCGGCAGAAGGTCGGCACCGACCCATCCGATGCCGACCTGGCGGTGCTCGACCACCAGTTGCAGATCCGCGACGCGCCCGGCACCGAGGAGCAGGACGATAGCCTGGTGGTGGACACCGCCGCAGACCCCGACTTTCAGGCCCTGGAGCGAATTGCGCCATAGCGCTACTGCACCACCACATGGTTGCTGCGCAGTTCACCGTCCACCCGTACCCAGCAATCCAGCGCATCAACCAGCGGATTACGTTTGCAGCGCAGGTTCAGTGCATGCCCACGGAACTCGCCCTCCGCGCGCGCTTCCCGGCGATCGCCGACGAAGCGCATGTGCGCTTCCATGGCCGTCTCGTCATCGATGATCAGGCGCACCCGATCCCGCAGGAGCATGCGTTCCATGGCGTACTCCCAGGCGCCTGGATCCTGATCCTCAGCAGATGCAGGAACCACCGCAACCCCCAATGCCAGGATCAGCGCAGCGACAGCGCGCGACGGACCAATCATGACAGCCTCCTGATTTGCCGGTGGAATCACGCCATGCCGGGAAACGTTCGTTCCGCTCAGACCGGCGCAACCCGCGAAGGTTGCAGCCAGCCTGATTCCCGGCGTGATACCTTCACCGCTTTCAACCACCGTGCGATACCACAATGGCCCTCGCCAGTCTGCTTCTGTTTCTGCTCGCCATGGCGCTTGGCGCCACGACCCTCTGGCTCGGCTACAAGCGACGCCGGCCCGTCGTGCCGCTGGGCTATGCGCACGCCCTCACCGCACTGTCCGCCCTCACGGTGCTCGGCGCGCGGGTGTTCACCGGCCCCCAGAACCTGCTGCTCAACAGTGCCTTCTTCCTGTTCCTGCTGGCAACGCTGGGCGGGCTGTTCACCCTCGCCGTGCGCCGACGGGATGAGCCCATCGTCCTGCCGCTGATCGTCCTGCACGCCATCGCCGCCGTGGTCGCGGTGCTGCTACTGCTCGCCGGTGTAAACGCCGGCGGGTAATCCCGGACCGCGCGCCTTGCATCGCTACGGCGGCGCCGGTAAAGTCGGCTGTCCGACCGACCGGTCAGCGAACGCCTGTCAGCCCCGTTCCGTTGTACGGAGCCGGGCTGGCATGCCCCACCGAGCCGCCATCACCGACGCCGGATCATGCAGCAGGACTCCGGCCGGTCACCGCTTCGCGGGAACGGCGAACCACTGCGGGAGCCGAGCATGCAGCAGGACGACAACACCGAACACGCGGCACCCCGGACGGAAGCAGCCAACCGGGTCCTGACCGCAGCGCGGGAGCTGTTCACCGAGCGGGGGTTCGAGGGTGTGTCCATCCGCGACATTGCCGGCCGCGCCCGGGTCAGCAAGGCCAACGTGTTCCATCACTTTGGCAACAAGGCGAACCTGTACGAAGCCGTGCTCCAGGACTCGCGGCTGACCTTCGACGAATTGCTGAACGGCCTGCGGGACGACTCCGTTCCCGTCACGGAGCGTCTGGAGCGGTTCGCCCGGGAGCACCTGGACACCATGCTGCGCGAGCCGGCGGCGGTGAACCTGTTCCTGCGCCAGATGCTCAGCAACC
>SKYZ01000374.1 GCA_007127625.1 Aquisalimonas sp.
ATCAGGCGCTTGGGCAGATCGGCCTGGCGGAACAGCGCGGCGGCGATGGGATAGACGGCGAACGCCACCACGAAGAGCGAGACGCCACCGTAGGTCATCACCGCGCAGGCAAGCACCACCGCAAGAATGGCCCGTCCGTCCCCCAGGCGGGCCACCAGCGCCCGCGCCAGAGCCTCGGCGCTGCCGGAGTCCTCCATGAGCTTGCCGAAGATCGCCCCCAGCAGGAACAGTGGAAAGAAGCGCACGATGAAATCGCCCGCCGCGCCCATGAACACCTGGGTGTAGCTGGCAAGCAGCGGCGCCTCTACCGATACCAGTGCCACCAGGGCAGCCAGCGCCGGCGCCAGGATCAACAGGCTGAGCCCCCGGTAAGCGAGCACGATAAGCAGCACCAGGGCAACGACGATGGCCAGAACACCGATCATCAGGCGGAACCTGCCGGGCCGCCGTCGGGGCTGTGCTTCACCGGCCGGAAGGAGTCCTTGAACACCTCGTCCAGATCGAACGTGGACCGCTTGCCGATGTCATCGAAATGCCGATCCAGCCAGTCATCAGCCCAGGCCCGCCCCTTGTCGAACAGGTGCTCGAGGAACGACCACTCGGCGTTGACCTTGCTGGACGCACCCAGCGCTTCCACTTCCTTCTCGGCGTGGATCAGGTGCAGACGCATGGCCCGGTAGCTTTCCAAGTCCAGCCCTTCGGCATCGATGAGCTGCTGCAGCAGGTGGATAGAGCGCAGTTCCTTCACCAGGCTCGAGTTGAAGGTGATTTCGTTGATGCGGTTGAGAATCTCGCGCCCGCTCCTGGGCAGGGTCTCGCGGACCAGCGGATTGATCTGCACCACCACCAGGTCCCGGCAGCCCTGATCCTCCACCAACGGATACAGCGCCGGATTTCCGGTATAGCCGCCGTCCCAGTAGGCCTCGCCGTCGATGGTCACCGCCTCGAACATGAACGGCAGACAGGCCGATGCCATCACGGTATCCACGGTCAGCCCCGGCTGCTGGAAGATGTGCGGCCTCCCGGTACGAACGTTGGTGGCGGTCACGTAGACCTTGGTCTTACTGCAGCGATTGACCCGATCGAAGTCCACCTGACGGCTGACGAGATCACGGAGCGGATTGATACCCAGCGGGTTCAGCACCGAAGGCGGCACCATCTGCGACATCTGCTCGAACAGCAGATAGCCGGGCGAGCGATCCAGCCCATAGTTGCCCATGAACCAGTCCAGCGGCGTGCGCTTGAACGGCGACAACGCCGCGGCCTGGCTGACCGCGCGCCAGAACGTGCCCAGGGCTGCGCGGGCAGCGTCCCGGCCACCACGCTCAAGCCCGTCGGCAAGCACCACGGCGTTCATGGCCCCCGCGCTGGTACCACTGACGCCGTCGATCTCCAGGCGTTCCTCTTCCAGCAACCGGTCGAGCACACCCCAGGTCAGCGCCCCGTGGGAACCGCCGCCCTGCAATGCCAGATCGATGAGCTTGCGTTCGCGCTTTGCCACGGCAGCCTCTCCCACATGGATGATGCGCTGCACTGTAACCCGCAGCTCTTCGGGGGCAAAGCGCTAAGGCGAGAGGCCTCTGAGGCTGGTGAACTCCCGATCCCCCATGCTCAGGAGTTCCGCCCTGCTGATGACTGCCGAGTTGCCGGACGGCATGCTCATGCCGGCGCTTCCTCCTCTTCGCCCGCGAACGCCCATCGCGGAAACGGATCCGGCAGGGAGCGCCACCCCTTGGGACCGAGCGCCAGTTCCTCATCCGTGAGCAGGCATTCATCCAGCCGGCGACGCAGGGCGTCTTCGTCCATGTTCATGCCGATCAGTACCAGCTCCTGCTGCCGGTCGCCGTACGGCTCCTGCCAACGGCCGTTGATGGTCGCGAGCAGTTCAGGGTCCGACGGCCAGTCGGCGGCGTCGATGTCGGCCCACCAGATACCCGCGAGGCCGTGGCGAGCCACGGCGCCCGCCTGGGACCAGTTGCCCACCATGTCCGGGCGGGAGGCTAGCCAGAACAATCCCTTGGAGCGGATCACGCCCGGCCATTCGCACTGCACCCAGTCCCAGAAGCGCTGCGGATGAAACGGCCGCCGCGCACGGTAGACGAATTGTCCGATCCCGTACTCCTCGGTCTCGGGCACCACATCCTCATGCAGGCTGGCGAGCCAGCCGGGGGCATTGGCAGCGGTATCGAAATCGAACAGGCCGGTATCGAGGATCTGCTCCAGCGGCACCTGCCCGAACTCGCTGCGCACGATCCGGGCGCGGGTATTCAGGCTGCGAAGGATGGCCTCCAGGCGTTCCAGCTCATCCCGGTCAACCAGGTCTGTCTTGTTCAGCAGCAGCGCATCGGCGAACTCCACCTGATCCACCAGCAGATCCACCACGGTGCGCTCGTCGCCCTCGCCCGCGGACTCGCCGCGGCTGGAGAGCTCGTCCTGGGAGCTGTAATCGGCGAGGAAATTCCGGGCATCCACCACGGTAACCAGGGTGTCCAGCCGGGCCACATCACCGAGGCTGACCCCGCCTTCATCGCGGAAGGTGAACGTCTCCGCCACGGGCATGGGCTCCGAGATCCCGGTGGACTCGATGAGCAGATAGTCGAACCGCCCTTCGCCGGCCAGACGACTGACCTCCTGGAGCAGATCGTCGCGCAGCGTGCAGCAGATACAGCCGTTGCTCATTTCCACCAGTTTCTCGTCCGCCCGGGAAAGGGACGCGGTACTGTTGCGCACTTCGTTGGCGTCGATGTTGACTTCCGACATGTCGTTCACGATGACGGCAACCCGCCGACCGCCACGGTTGTGCAACACGTGATTCAGCAGCGTGGTCTTGCCGGCACCGAGAAAACCGGACAGCACGGTAACGGGCAGGCGCCCCGTCGCCGGAGATCCATACACGGACATGGATACGGTACTCCTGTGATGAATGATCGGGTGTTGCATCGACAAGAATCAGGCGTCGAGACAGAACGGAATGCGGGTCTGCGTGGGGCCGGCACGGATCAACTCCTCATTCGGACGGCCACTGGCGAGTAGCAGGCTGCTGAATGAATATTACGTTATAACGTTTGGATCACGCAAGATGTGGAAGCCGCCATCAGCGTGTTTCCTTTGCGGCACTATCCGCGCTACCGTCGGAATCCGAGAGACCCCCTGATGTCCACAGACAGAGAGGCAAGCACATGCCGTCCACCGACGTGCCCGTTAAGAGCAGTACCCGCGTCAACGGCCACAACATGGCCTACGTCGACCGGGGGGACGGCGAGGCCATCGTGTTTCTTCACGGCAACCCGACGTCCTCCTATCTATGGCGCAATATCATCCCTTACCTGGAGCCTCACGCTCGCTGTATTGCGCCGGATCTCATCGGCATGGGGGATTCCGACAAGCTGGCCGATTCGGGGCCCGGCCGATACCGTTTCGTCGAGCACCGGGAATACCTGGATGCGCTGCTGGACCAGCTCGACCTCGGCGACCAGGTGACCCTGGTACTCCACGACTGGGGATCGGCGCTGGGGTTCGACTGGGCCTGCCGGCACGAGAGCCGCATCCGGGGCATCGCTTACATGGAAGCCATCGTGCGGCCTCTCGGCTGGGCTGAATGGCCCGACGCCATCAAGCCCGTGTTCCAGGGACTGCGGTCTGATGCCGGCGAACAGATGATCCTGGAGAAGAACGTATTCGTGGAGCGGATCCTGCCGGGTTCAATTCTACGGGAGCTGGAACCGGAGGAAATGGCCGAGTACCGCCGCCCGTTCGCGGAAGGCGGGGAGGCGCGGCGGCCCACCCTTACCTGGCCCCGGGAAATACCGCTGGACGGTGAACCGGAGGATGTCAGCGGAATCGTTGCGGACTATGCGGCCTGGATGGGCAAGAACGACATCCCCAAGCTGTTCATCAATGCAGACCCCGGGGCGATCCTGATTGGACCTCCGCGCGACACCTGCCGGACGTGGCGCAACCAGACAGAGGTGACGGTTCCCGGAAGCCACTTCATCCAGGAAGATGCGCCGCAGGCCATCGGCGAGGCCATCGCTGCATGGTATCGAGAACTCCCCTGACAGCGTACTGAGCTCGCGCGCGGGCTCAATGGCCATGGTCATCGTCGCCGTCATGGTCGTCGTCGTGATGGTTGTCGTCATGGCCATGATCATCGCCATTGTGGGCATGTCCGTCGGTATCGGGTAGCTGCTGCACACCCACGCCATGGCCATAGACCAGTTCGCCGCCGTAGTGCCCGGCCATCACCAGTGGCACGGATGCCAGCACGACCACAAGCACGAAGGCGTTCCCTTCGCGGCGGTTGGCGAGCCAGATCCGCACGCACCAGACGGTAACCACCGCGAAGGCTGCGGCAGCGATCAGCGCCCAGTTGCGGTGCGTGGTCATCACCTCGTGGGATGCAGCGTCGTGGGGCACGGTGTTGTAGGCGTACCAACCCGTGAGCAGGGTGCCGACGGTGAACAACACCCCGAGGACAAGATTCACCCGCGCTGCCTGCCGGGCGGTGCGACCGAATGCCCCGGGCGGGCTGAACCGGGCCACCAGGAACAGCAGGACCGCGACGCTGAACAGCGCGACAGTAAAGTGGACGAAGATCGGGTGCCAGTTGGGCAGTGAGTGCAGCATTAGCGCCTCCCTAAAGCAGAGGCCCGAACAGGGCCTCCGCCGGTCAAGGATCAGTGGTGGCCGTGACCACCATCATCATCGTCGTGGTCGTCGTGGTCCGTGGACACGGTCTCGCCACACGCCTCGCGGGTTTCCCGGTCCACCATCACGTGGGATGCCTCCAGCAGTGCGTCACAGCGCGTGTCCGCACCGACACGTTCGGCGGTGACGTACATGTGCCCGAATCCGGGCACGGGCACCGTCTCGTAGCGCTCATCGGCCCGGTACGGCTCCGGGTTGTCGCGCTCAAGATAGGACCACGCCCCGTCGCCATTGTCGGCCTCGTGATCGTGATGGGCATGATCCCCGTGATCCCCGTGATCCCCGTGATCCCCGTGATCCCCGTGATCCCCGTGATCCCCGTGATCCCCGTGATCCCCGTGGTCCCCGTGGTCCCCGTGGTCCCCGTGGTGCCCACCATGA